>NZ_JBIWDH010000018.1:0-82162 GCF_044761885.1 Lysinibacillus sp. NPDC097231
ACCTAAAAAAGATGACACCTGCACAATACAGACATCATCTTCTTCAAGTTGCCTAGAGCTTTTTTTAAAATGTCCTTTACAAAGGGTACACTTTAGATCGCAAGGGGACTTTTTTTATCTTCGTGAAAATATGTTCTGGATGTCAAATCATATATAAGATAGGAGTAAAATTAACTTTTTTGTGTTATGACAAGAGAGGTGCCTAATTTTTATTGATGTAGAACTCGAAGGACATTCACTTTAGAAAAACTGGAATTTGTAATAAAAAGTACAAGATAAAGTGGATGTTAATGTAATGGCATTATTGAAATTTTACAATTATCAATTTACAATAAATTATTCAATAGTTTTTTGATCTCGTTTATATAATTGATAGAGTTTAATAAGTGCTCGCTTTTCAATGCGAGATACATAGCTACGAGAAATTTTTAAACGTGCAGCGATTTCCTTTTGTGTAAGTGCATCCTGCTGGTTTAATCCATAGCGGAGTGTTACTATCTCAAGTTCACGTTCATCGAGCATATGCAAATAATGATATAGTTGTGCGACATGTTCTTTATGTTCGAGTTTTTCAGTTGCACTCTCTTCATCGCATTGTAATAGATCTCGAATTTGTAGGGCATTGCCATCTTTGTCAGTACCAATTGGCTCAAATAAGGAAACATCTTTTTGCACTTTTTTCTGAGTACGTAGATGCATTAAAATTTCATTTTCGATACAGCGGGCAGCATAAGTGGCAAGGCGAGTTTTTTTGTCAGGAGTGTAGCTTTCGACGGCTTTCATAAGACCAATAGTCCCGATAGAAATATAATCATCAAGCTGTTCGTGTTTTGGGTGGAATTTTTTTACAACGTGTGCGACGAGTCGCATATTGCGCTCAATAAGATCGAGGCGCGCTTGCTCATCGCCGCCTAAAAATCGTTCAATACAAGCAGCTTCCTCTTCTTTTGAAAAGGGTTTATGGAATGTTTGCCCTTTTAAATAGCCAAGTAATGCTGGGATCTCAAGCCATAACTGCAACATAGATGTGAAAATTCCGCTCATTGAATGATTTCATCCTTTCCCCATTTTTCGACAGTATATGTTATGAAACTGCGTTAAATGAAAAAAAGTGCAACAGCAAATGCGCTGTTACACTTTTTTTAACGTAAATGTACTAATCATTAGTAAAGCTAAAATTGGGAAAAGGAAAAGATAAAATGCCGGGTGGAACGTATTAGAAGCAAAATACGTTAAAGTTAAGAGCGTACCTGCCGCTGTAATTGGTAACCCTGTGAAATAGCCGTTTGTTTCACTAATATTGAAGCGGGCTAATCTCATCGCACCACAGATGATATACAGCACTGTCATCATCATGCCGACATAACCAAAGTCGACTAAGACAACTTCATACATTAATAATGCAGGCGCAACACCAAATGATATAATATCACTCATAGAATCTAATTGTTTACCTAAATCAGACACTTGTCCGAGTGCTCTAGCTACCTTTCCATCATAGCGATCAAGAAGGGCTGCAATAAAGATAAACAAGACACTGTAGCTATAATATTCATGTAGTGTAGCCATTATGGCCGCGCCACCAAATGACATATTACTGATTGTTATGAAGTTTGCTGCTTGCGATTTCATTTTCTTAACCGTAGTATCCACCAACTTGTGATAAAAAAACAAGGGGGATCACTCCTTTGCACTTAAGATATTGTACCATTATACTTCGAATGCGAAAAAATTGACAGTCTAAATTAATAGATAGGGGTTTTGCTTTATGAAAGAAAAACTATACCAACGCTTGATTGAATTAACAAATGGCAAGCAGTCCTCCCAGATTTTGCAAACTATTGCCAAGGCGAAGTGGAGCAAACGAATTATTCCTAGCTACATGAAGGTATACGATATTAACCTTGAAGAAGTTTCAAAAAAACAACAACAATTTTCAAGTTTACATGACTTTTTTACAAGAGAGCTTTTAGAAAATGCGCGTCCAATTGAACAAAATTCCACAACCTACATAAGTCCAGTGGATGCGAAAGTGGAATCATTTGGACGTATCGAATGGGATATGACATTTCTTGTAAAAGGTAAGCCTTATGCATTACAAGATTTACTTGGCAATACAGAACGTGCTGAACAATATACAGATGGACATTTCATCGTGTTTTATTTGAGTCCTGCTGATTATCATCGTATCCATAGCCCAATCGATGGGGAAGTGCTAAGACAATATACACTTGGGCAAAAATCCTATCCTGTAAATCAACTTGGTCTGACATATGGTAAAAAACCAATTTCACACAATTATCGTTTAGTAACAGAGTTAAAAGTGGCGAATAGTCAACAGGTAGCGTTTATTAAAGTTGGTGCTACCTTTGTAAACTCAATTGTACTCACGAATACTACATCACAGTGGTGTAAGGGTGAAGAAGTCGGTTATTTTTCATTCGGCTCTACAGTAGTAATGCTGTTTGAAAAGGATGCAATTGAATTTACGGATAATGTTGTACAAGGAAGCCCAATTCGAATGGGTGAAGCCTTTGCAAATATGCTATAATGGTCGAATAATACGTTTAGATTAGGGGTCGCTATTTTGTATAATTTTTTATTACCAGATGAATTTGTGACGAGTATTTTTGAAATTACACCTGAAAAGCTTCAAGAATTAGGTATAAAAGGTATCATTACGGATTTAGATAATACGCTTGTGGAATGGGACCGTGCAGATGCAACGGAAGAGCTTATTATTTGGCTTCGCATTATGAAAGAATCAGGCATTCGTGTTATTATTGCGTCAAATAACAAAGAAGCACGTGTCAAGCATTTTGCTGAGCCTCTAGGTATTCCGTATATTCATAAGGCTAGAAAGCCACTTCGTAATGCCTTTTATAGTGCAATTATTCAATTAGGTTTACGTCCACACGAAGTAGTAATGGTAGGAGACCAATTACTAACAGATGTGATGGGTGCAAATCGCTTAGGCTTGCATACGGTACTAGTAAAACCGGTTGCACAATCAGATGGGCTCGTAACAAAATTCAATCGATTCGTTGAGCGCCGTGTGTTCAATGATTTAAAACGAAAAGGAATCATTACTTGGGAGGAAAAAGAATGAACGAAATGCCAAATTGTATTGGCTGTGGTACAACAATTCAAACAGAAGATAAAACAGCAGTTGGGTATGCCCCC
This sequence comes from Lysinibacillus sp. NPDC097231, assembly GCF_044761885.1. Taxonomy (NCBI): domain Bacteria; kingdom Bacillati; phylum Bacillota; class Bacilli; order Caryophanales; family Bacillaceae; genus Lysinibacillus; species Lysinibacillus sp. NPDC097231. Next base: position 3,184 of record NZ_JBIWDH010000018.1, read on the forward strand.
CCATCATCATTAGAAAAAGACGTGGTCATTTGCCAACGTTGCTTCCGTTTGAAAAATTATAATGAAATTCAACCAGTGTCATTAACAGATGACGACTTTTTACGCATATTAAACGGTCTTGGCACACAGCAAGGCTTAATCGTAAAAATTGTTGATATTTTTGACTTCAATGGGAGCTGGTTGCCAGGACTTCACCGCTTCGTAGGTAAAAATCCTGTGTTATTAATTGCAAATAAAGCCGATTTATTACCGCAATCTGTGAAACCGAAAAAAGTAATTAATTGGTTAAAACGTGAAGCGAAGGCTCTTGGTCTACAACCTATAGATGTACTTTTAGTGAGTGCCCATAAAGGTAAAGGGATGGCTGAAGCGATGGAAGCTATTGACGAGTACCGTAATGGACAAAATGTTTACGTTGTAGGTTGTACAAATGTTGGGAAATCTACGTTCATTAATCGTATTATCAAGCAAGCTACAGGTGAGGGAGAGGTTATTACCACTTCTCATTTCCCGGGTACGACTTTAGATATGATTGAAATTCCATTAGATGATGGTAGTGCATTATATGACACACCAGGGATTATTAATCATCATCAGATGGCACACCATATTGACGCTAGCGAGTTAAAATATATTATGCCTAAAAAAGAAATAAAGCCGAAAGTTTATCAGCAAAATGCAGGACAAACATTATTTATCGGCGCCCTTGCTCGCTTTGATTTTATTCAAGGAGATCGTTCGGCATTTACGGTCCATGTGGCAAATGACTTACCAATTCATCGTACAAAGCTTGAGAAGGCAGATGCATTGTATGCAGAGCATAAGGGGGAGTTGCTTGCACCTCCAACAGCTGATTTTATAGACCAGCTACCACAATTAGTCCGTCATGAGTTCTCGATTAAAGAAGCCAAAACAGACGTTGTATTCTCTGGTCTTGGTTGGATTACGGTACAGCATGCAAATGTAGTTGTAGCAGCTTATGCGCCCAAAGGTGTACAAGTTTCAATTCGTCCATCACTAATTTAGAATATAGTCAGACAAGTAGAGAAGAGGGACTAGGAAATGAAGAAATGGTTTGCGGTTATGGGTGATCCAATTGAGCACTCAAAATCACCAGCTATGCACAATGCTTGGTTTGAGGAAAAGTCGATAGATGCGACATATATTCCTGTGCACGTATCATCTGAAAACCTAGAGTCAGCAGTTACTGGCTTGAAAACGTTAGGTGCAAGTGGCTGGAACGTTACAATTCCACATAAAACAGCAATCATTCCTTATTTAGATGAGCTAGATGAGTTGGCACAAAAAATGGGGGCTGTTAATACGGTTGTCCGAACAAAGGAAGGTAAATTAAAAGGATATAATACAGACGGTGTTGGTTTTGTTCGCTCGCTTGAAGATGCAGTTGGCAAGTCACATAAAGACAAGCCAGTTCTTCTAATTGGTGCTGGCGGTGCAGCCCGTGGCATTGCTTTTGCGATGCAGCAGCAAGGCTACAAGAATTTAACCATTGCCAATCGCACAGTAGCAAATGCGCAAGCGATAGTTGATGAAATGGGCACAGGTAGTGCTATATCTCTAACAGATGCAGAAGAAACATTAGCTGATTTCAGTATTTTAGTGCAAATGACATCGGCTGGGCTTGCTACGGGGAATTTTTCAATGCCATTTTCACTAGAACGTCTTGCAGAAGGCGCAATTGTTGCTGATATTGTGTATAATCCATTAATGACGCCTTTTTTACAAGCTGCTGAAGAAAAAGGGGCAACCGTCGTTACGGGTCTTGGAATGTTCGTTCACCAAGGGGCCATTGCCTTTGAGTACTGGCTTGGTGAATACCCAAATACAAATTCAATGGTTGCGCAACTGAAGGCGCAATTAGGAGGATATTAATTTTTATGTTAACAGGTAAACAAAAACGTTTTTTACGTGCAGAAGCACATCATTTAACACCAATTTTCCAAGTGGGAAAAGGCGGCGTTAATGACGAAATGACGAAGCAAATTCGTGAAGCATTAGAGGTACGAGAACTTATTAAGGTACGTATTTTAGATAACTGTGAGGAGGAAAAGCATGACGTTGCTGAAGCATTAGCTAAAGGTGCCCATGCAGAGCTTGTACAATTAATTGGACTGACAGTTGTTTTATATAAAGAATCACGTAATCATAAAAAGATTGTATTACCAAAAGCAACGAAATAAGGTGAGACGATGAAAAGGATCGGTTTACTGGGAGGAACATTTAATCCACCACATAATGGGCACCTAATGATGGCTAATGAAGTACTTCATGCATTGGATTTAGATGAAGTTCGTTTTATGCCAAATGCCTTACCACCACATAAATTCGCACGTCATGATGCCAGTGATGTCGAACGACTTGAAATGGTAAAGCGTGCAATAAGTCCATATCCGCATTTTTCTGTGGAATCGTATGAGGTAGAGAAGGGTGGCGTATCCTATTCATATGAGACACTTTCTACAATGTGTAAAAGAGAACCGAATACAATATTCTACTTTATTATTGGAGGCGACATGATTGATGCGCTTCACACATGGTATCGTATTGATGATTTGGTAAAGCTTGTACAATTTGTAGGGGTAAAGCGTCCAGGAACAGAGGCCATAACAGAGTACCCTATATTAATGGTGGAGGTTCCCCAAATCGATTTATCGTCCACATTGATTCGTGAACGCCTTGCCACTGGAGGAACGGTTACTTTTTTACTACCAGAAGTGGTAGAGACGTTCATACGAGAGGAAGGTCTTTATGGAACGCGAACAGTACTTAGCGGCGATTAAGCCACGCATGCCTGAGAAACGCTATATTCATACCATTGGCGTAATGGAAACGGCCATAGAGCTAGCTAAATTATATGGTGAGGACGAGAAAAAAACTGAGACAGCAGCCATCCTTCACGATATTGCGAAATATGCAGATATTGAATGGATGGAGCAAATCGTCCGTGATGAACAATTAGATGCACGTCTAATTGGCTGGGGTAGTGAATTACTGCATGGTCCAGTAGGTGCTTATATCGCAGAAAGTGAATTTGGCATTACAGATAAGGATATGTTAAATGCTATTCGATTTCATACAACAGGACGCGTTGGCATGAGTCGTTTAGAAAAAATAATTTTTGTTGCAGATATGATTGAACCGAATCGTAAATATGACGGCGTTGATCGTCTGCGAAAAAAAGCACAGAAAAATTTAGATAAAGCGATGAATGCTTGTGTACGCCATACATTGGCATTTTTAATTGACACAAAGCAGCCCATTTATCCATTATCAATAGAATGTTATAACGATACGATAAAAAGAGAGGACAGTGAAGGATGACTTCAACTTTATTACAATCAGCTTACAAAGCAATTGACGACAAACACGGTGAGGATATTGTCGTTTTAAATATGCAAGGCATTTCACTTCTAGCGGATTACTTTATCATTGCTCATGGTAATTCTGACCGCCAAGTGCAAGCAATCGCACGTGAATTACAAGACGTAGCAGTAAAAGAGGGGTATGAAATTCGTCGTGTAGAAGGCTTTGATGGAGCACGTTGGGTTCTTGTAGACCTAGGAGATGTTGTGGCGCATGTATTCCATAAAGATGAACGTGCTTATTATAACTTAGAACGTCTATGGGGCGATGCACCGCAGCTAGACATGCCAGAGGCTTAAGTGAGTAGTTACGAACGATTTGCACACGTATATGATGAGCTACAAACCGATATCCCTTACAATCTTTATGTGGAATGGGTTTTACAGCATGCACCGAGCAATCAATTTCCACGTCTTTTAGATATCGGCTGTGGTACAGGTGTGCTTGGTCTGTCACTTGCACAGGTTGGTTACAAGGTGAGTGGAATTGATTTATCAGAAGATATGCTCTCGATTGCCGCTGAGCGCTTTGCTGATGCAGGTTTACATGTGCCACTATATTGTATGTCAATGGATGAATTAGATGGCTTTAATGGGCTAGATGTTGTAACGATTGCTATTGATTCACTAAATTATGTAGTGGAGGAAAACGCAGTATACTCTACGTTAGAACGGATTTATGATGCTTTACGAGATGAAGGTCTGCTGTTTTTTGACGTACATTCGTTATTTAAAATGAATGATATTTTTTTAGATGGACCATTTACGTTTGACAATGGCGACATTAGTTATGTATGGCATACGGAGCCTGGAGATTTCGAACATTCCGTTGTTCATCAAATGACGTTTTATGTGCGTGATGCAGAGAGTAATTTGTATGAACGCTTTGACGAAGAGCATATCCAACGAACATTCTCAATTGAGCAATATATGACATGGCTTCGAGCGATTGGCTTTAAACATGTGGAAGTAACAGCGGATTTCACAGACGAGGCCCCTGAATATGAAAGTGAACGCATTTTTATCCGCGCGGTGAAATAACAAAACAGCTTGTTGGTAAACTAACCAGCAAGCTGTTTTTACATTTTAATCGGATAGAAATGCTGAAGTGACGGATAGAAGAGCCGAAGTGACAGATAGAATTATCGAACAGACGGATAGAAAAGCCCAAGCGATGGATAGTACCATCGAATCGACAGATAGATCTAATGGGCTAGTCCCACACCTTGCAGAGATGCAGATAAATTATCTTTTCAATACAAGAATGATATTGTAAGATGAAATAGACTCCATATGATTACCTTTTGCAGAGGAAAGGATGTTATGGATGATCCAATCTTTATGGCAAAAGTACAAAAAAAGTATGTTGCTTCCTGGCATACTTGTAATCAGTGGACTTTGTTACTTCTATTTTTCGAGTTCTGACTCTTCACCTCCCCAAGAAGAGCTCATCGAAACAATCCAGCCTATTGAACAACATGAAATGTTAGATACTGTGGATGAAGCGGTCATACAACAGGTATTTGTCGAAATAAAGGGTGCTGTTATGTATCCAGGTGTTTATGAGTTACAGCCTGATCAACGTATAAAAGACGTTGTACAGCTCGCTGGTGGCTATACGCAGGATGCTGAGACACAACTCATTAATCATGCCCAAAAAGTTCAGGATGAAATGATTATTTACATTCCTATTAAGGGTGAAAAGCTAGAAGACACCACCTCTAATATCCTAACGATGCCTACTAACGAAAAATCGCAAAGTAATAATGGCCTGAAAGAACAAAAGGTCAATTTAAATAAAGCAGATGAAGCAACTCTTACGACTTTATCGGGCATTGGTCTGTCAAAGGCTCAAAGTATTATCTCCTTTCGTGAGGAGAATGGTGACTTTAAATCAATTGAGGATTTAAAAAAAGTAAGTGGAATTGGTGAGAAAACATTTGAGAGACTAAAGGATTCTATTATAGTAAAGTGATCAGGCAAGTTTTCTGTGATATTGACGACCCTTTTCAAAAAGGGCTACACTATAGTAGAAAAGTGACTGTAGCAAAGAAAGCGCAGTTTATTGAGAGTAAGTAAACTTTTGGAGGTAGTCATATGGAGCGAATTACATGGGATCAATTTTTCATGGCGCAAAGCCATTTACTCGCATTACGTAGTACTTGTACAAGACTAGCAGTAGGAGCAACCGTTGTTCGGGATAAACGAATTATTGCAGGAGGCTATAACGGTTCAATTACAGGTGATGAGCATTGTATTGAAAAAGGTTGCTACGTTGTTGACAATCATTGTGTACGTACAGTGCATGCTGAAATGAATGCACTTCTGCAATGTGCTAAATATGGTACGCCTACAAAAGGTGCAGATTTATATGTGACACATTTCCCGTGTCTACCATGTACTAAATCTATTATTCAAGCAGGTATTGAACGCGTGTATTATGCCACAGATTATAAAAATAACCCATATGCACAGGAATTATTTGAAAAAGCAGGTGTGCAAGTCGTTCATGTCCCATTTGATGAACGTAAAATCGACTTTTTAAAGGACGAAAAATTAGCCTTGTACCTAGACATGCTAAACGAACTCCGTGAGAGTGGTATGCCTGCTGAAAAATTGCTCCCATATGAACAGAAGGTGAGTGTATTATTTGGCAAAAAGCTCTAAAGCATAAATGGATATACGTAGCACTTGCTGTACTTGTAGCTTCAATAGCGGCACACAAGTCAGCTTGGCTACTCATCATCCTCTTGTTATTCGCATTGTGGCTTATCTTGAAAGGTGAAACGCGCTTTATTTCAGCTCTTATAATAGCCGTTGGATGTCTTTCCTATTCCTTCATTGTAATATTTCAACTGACGGAACCCTCTCCTCTACCGTCATCATTTCCTATAACTTGGTCAAGTGAATATAAAATAAATGGACAAAAACTCCTTGGCTTTGTAAAAACTGAAACAGGCGAGAAGCTGTATGTCGTCTATACTTTCTCCTCAGAACAAGAGAAAGACTTTTATGAAAACATATCATTAACAGGTTTAACCTACCTTGTACAAGGAGAACTTGTTGCACCACTACCACCTGCACATGCTTATGCGTTTTCAATGGAGAAATATTTAAGAAGTAAAGGTGCAAGTGGAATATTTGAAATTTCAAGTTGGACATTTGTCGAAGAGCAGAAATCCATTCGTTCGTTTCTTGGCAAACAGAGATATTTTATGAAAAAACATATTGAGACTACTTTCCCGCAGCCACTGGTTGCAGAAGCACAAGCACTACTAATAGGATTACAGGATAATGTAGAAAATGAGCTTCAACGAGCCTATCAAAAGCTAGGCATCACACATCTATTTGCCATTTCTGGACTACATGTGGCTCTTGTATCATGGTTATTTTTTGAGGGTCTTTTACGTATCGGCGTAAGGAAAGAAATGGCCACCTTAGTGCTACTCATTATTTTACCTATATACGGGGTGTTAGCTGGTGGTGCTCCTTCCGTCTGGCGTGCAGTATCTGTCGTTGAATTAATCATGCTGATGCGCTACGCTAAGTGGCATATATCTATTGATGATGCCCTAGCTATTAGCTTTATAGGCTTTGTACTGCTTGAGCCAGGTATCGTTTATCAGGTCGGCTTTCAATTGTCATATTTAGCAACGGTTAGTCTCGTCTATTCAGGAGTCATTGTTAGACAATCAACGAGTTGGCTTATGCGCTCCTTTTTTATTACATTTGTGTGTCAACTTCTTGTATATCCATTATTACTCCATCATTTTTATGAAATTTCCATTTCTTCATTTTTAGCAAATATTATTTTTGTGCCACTGTTTTCTTTAGTTATTTTACCTTTTAATATTGTCTTGCTTGTAGTAACGTTTATTTCACTTCCTATAGCAAAGGTTTTGTTTAGCGTATACGAGCCATTACGTGTTTGGCTAACGAAGTTCATTTTATATCTTCAGGAGTTGCCGTTTCAGCTATGGTCACCAGGAAAGCCTACTATATGGCTTATTTGTGTGGCAATGATAGGCGTGTTAGCAGGCTTCTATTTTTTAGAGACAAAGCAATATGACAAATTTACAGTTGTGTTACTTGCCCCAGCATTATGTATTCATCTATCTCCGATGCTATTTAATGAAACGAAGATAACGTTTTTAAACGTTGGTCAGGGTGATTGTACAATCATTGAATTACCATTTAGAAGGGCTGTTTATGTTGTTGATTCTGGGGGCTTATTGCGCTTTGAACAGGAGTTATGGAAGACTTCAGATAGTCCATATGAGGTCGGGAGACAGGTTGTTGTACCGTTTTTAAAAGGGAAAGGGATACGAAGTATTGATATTTTTATCGTCACCCATGCCGATGCTGATCATGTAGAGGGGGCTGAGGAGGTTTTACAAGAGATAAACGTACATGAAATTCACGTCACTCCTGGTTCAATGGATGAGCCCGTCATGCGTGATCTGATGATGGAAGCCAAAAAGCAAAAGGTCCCAGTGAAGGAAAAGATGCAAGGTACATCGTGGCACATAGGAAAAACAAGCTTTTATTATTTATGGCCTCATGACACCCAATACGAAGGGAATGATGATTCAATTGTGTTGTATTTGCAACAGGGAACCTTTCGGGCATTATTCACAGGTGATTTAGAGGAGTATGGTGAACGGCAGCTTATCAAGCTCTATGATACTCAATTAGCGAATCTGATGTTATTAAAGGCAGGACATCATGGCAGCAAAACATCAAGTATTGAGCCATTTGTGGAGCTATTACGGCCTGAATTGACTATTTTCAGCGCTGGGCTCAATAATCGCTATCGTCATCCACATAATGAAGTAGTAGAGCGTTTTACAAGTCGAAATTTATCTACTTTAACAACTGGAATAGATGGTTCGATTGAAGTACGAATTCGTGGAAATAGTTGGTTAGTCCAAAAGGAAAAAGACCTTGTCCATTGACAAGATCCTTTTCCACCATACATTACGTTTAATTATTTAGATACGAATTCTACTATTGCTGCGATAATAAACATAACTGTGAAAACTCCGAATGATACACCGAAACCGACACCAGAATCGATTGCCTCGTTACGTCTGCATTGTACATTTTTTCCTTCAAATGGATTCATTGTTATCCCTCCAATTCTGTTATTTATTATAAGACATCATTTTCATAAAAGCTATATCGAAAAGGAGAATTCATCATGTGGCAAGGAATAGACACAATTCGGTCAAAGTCACAACGGAATTCAAATCATGTATACTAGTAGTATTGCTAGATGGAGGGAAAATTATGATATCGACGGTTTGGAACAAAATCAACAAAGGAGAGCTCTCACCAGTTTATTTACTCGTCGGGGAGGAAAGCTATTTTATAGATGAAACAATTAAACGTTTAAAAGAAGTGATGGGGCCAGAAGAAGAGATAGAAATGTCGACATTTGATTTGGAAGAAGAGCCAGTGGATGTCGTGATGGATGAAGCAGATACAATTCCTTTTTTCTCTGAACGAAAGTTGGTCATTGCAAAAAACGCATCTTTTTTAAAGGCAACTGAAAAGGGCAAGGAGAAAATCAATCATGATGTAAAGCGCCTTGAGACTTGGCTTGCAAATCCATCCGATTTTTCGGTAACAGTTTTTATCGCGCCTTATGAAAAATTGGACGAACGTAAAAAAGTGACTAAAATTATGAAGGAACATGCATTATTAGTCCAGGCTGAAACACCAAAAGAGCAGGATTTAGCTGTGTGGATTCAAAGTCTTGTCAAATCAGAAGGCAACAGCATAACACAAAATGCCATTGAGCAGCTTATCGCAATGGTTGGACCTAACATGCTGCAGCTACAAATGGAAATTGAGAAGTTAACTCTTTATTTAGGTGAGGGTGGTGAAATTACTGCTACATTAGTTGAAGATTTAGTGGCAAAAACATTAGAGCAAGATGCCTTTAAAATGTTAAATGCTTACTTTGCAAATGATTCTGTAGGAGCATTGTCGATTTATCACGATTTACTACGCCAAAAGCAAGAGCCAATCATGTTAGTTGGATTGCTTGCATCAAATGTACGTACAATGTCCAATGTATTTTACTTATTGAAAAAGGGTTATCACCCTCAACAAATTGCAAAAAATTTAAAAATACATCCATATCGTGTTAAGTTGATGGTAGAGCAGCGTAATCGTCCTTCAGAGGAAAGTTTACTAAAGGCATTATATCAATTAGCAGAAGTTGATTTACTGCTGAAAACGGCAGGGGGCAATCGAGAACGTTATTTAGAACTTTTCTTGTTGCGACGACTTTGAAAATTAGATATAACAAAGAGCTGTCAAAAGTTATGTATTTGACAGCTCTTTTAATTAAAAAGGATCAGCTACTCATAATAGAGTATACTGATCCTTTAAAACAATTACGCTTTTTTAGAAAGGCGAGACTTTTTACGAGCCGCCGCGTTTTTGTGGATAAGTCCTTTTGAAGCTGCTTTATCTAATGATTTGTAAGCTGCTTGTAAAAGTTCTTGTGCGTTCTCAGCTTTAGCAGCAACAGCGTTTTCAGCTTTTTTCACTGTAGTACGCATTGCAGATTTAGCTTGAGAGTTAGCAAGGTTAGCTTTTTCGTTAACTTTTACGCGTTTAATTGCAGATTTAATGTTTGGCATATCTTTCACCTCCTAAATTAGGTACGAGATGATATCTTCTCATTGATTCTTGTGTCAATACAACAAAAATCATTTTAACAAACGCTAGGCTAAATTGCAATAGATAAATGCAAAGAATATTTACTTGACAGTTTGAACAGACTACAAGTTGAGGTGAACTATATGCAAAATTTAAATTGGCAACGTACGGATTTAATTGATGAATCTGAAGAGGTTGTCTTACATCAAACGAAAGAGCAAAAAGAAACACTTGAACAGTCGAATGGTGTTCAAATTGAAGATCGGAATGCAGGTCGAGTAAAAATCACAGATGTGCTAGTGAGTGCAGAAGGTGAAAAGCAAATCGGTAAAAAGAAAGGTCAATATATTACCCTTTCCGTACCAACCCTGAATCTTAACGATCACGATGGTTTTGAACAGCTTGAGAATGAATTGCTTGTGAATTTTAAAAAAATGCATGAATCAATGTCATGGAAAGAAGATGACAAGATTTTAATTATTGGTCTGGGTAATCGTACTATTACACCCGATGCTATAGGACCATATCTTATTGATCATTTGCATAGTCTTGATGTGATTGATGCAAAATTTGTCATGTACGCTCCGGGTGTAACAGGACAAACAGGCTATGAAACAGGTGAATTTGTCGCCGCGTTAGCAGAACGGTTACAGCCAAAATTAATCATTGTTGTCGATGCACTGGCGACAAGAGCAAGCAATCGCTTATGTAAGACAATTCAGTTAACGAATACGGGGATACACCCAGGTTCAGGTGTAGGGAATCAGCGTAAGGAAATTTCATATGAAATGCTAGGCATTCCTGTTACAGCAATTGGTATCCCAACAGTTGTCGATGCACCAGTATTAATCGCAGATGCTGTAGAGAACATGATACGTTCTATAGCTGCACGTGTTGAAGAACGGAGTAAGCCGTCATCAAAATTGTCATTGTCATCTTGGCAACCAGATATCAATAAAGAAGTAGATATGTCTTTAGTAAAGCCTATCTTCGGTGAGTGGGCAACTTGGTCGAAAGAGGAGCGTCAGCAATTGTTTGAAGAGACTTTTGCAGGCTCGCATACACAGCTGATGGTTACGCCAAAGGAAGCGGATTATTGGATAGATAAGTATGCAAAACTCGTTTCATCTATGCTTATGAAGTGGGCAAATAATCTATAATTTTTTTCGTTCTAAAAGACACATCCCCTCCATACGATATGTGGAGGAGGGTGTGACTTTGCTAAAAAAACTACAGTGGTCATTTGGTTTATTATTGTTCTTCTTCGTATTACCTGTCATTGCTGGGCAACTTCCGTTCAACAAGCAAGCATCGACTCCGCTTAAACAACCAGAGGATAATCCAGTCGTGTTTGCAGCTACTAATTTAGCTGAACAAAGTGTACTAGAGCAGACAAAAGAAGAGACAAAAGATTCTAATCCTTTTAAAGTATTGTTATTATTTACGCATTCACAGGAATCATATCAACCGATGGTAAAAGCTGTTAGTGGGAAAGAAGCTGCCGTTTATGATGAAAAAACAAATATTTATAGTCTACATGAAGCTATTTCCAAGCATTTTAGCATGAACGGTATACAAACAGATGTTTTAGAAGTTGATGTGATGAAAGAACTGAAACTTCAAGGGAAACTTTTTCCGGATGCCTACAATACAGCGCGTCCTTTTTTATCAAAACGTTTACAAGAACAATCCTATGATTTAGTCATTGATTTGCATCGAGATTCTGCCAAGAAAAATGCGACAACGATAACACACAACAATGAATCATATGCACGGATTGCCATTGTCGTTGGGGCAGAGCATAAGAATTATAGATGGAATACTGCCTATGCAGAAAGTATATCTGCCGCTATGAATGAAATTGTGCCAAAGATTTCTAGGGGTGTTATTTCTAAAAGTGGTGATAATGTAGATGGCCGTTATAATCAGGATTTAGCAAAAGAAATGATTTTAATTGAACTAGGTGGAATCGATAATACTGAAGAAGAGTTAAATCGTACAATTGCTGTAATAGGAAAGGCCATAGCAAAATCTTTTATTATAGAAAAACAAGGTTAGTATAAGTAAGAGATTACTATTTTGACATATTAGAAATGGCGAGAAGATGGTTTGTTATATGAACCTTCTTTTGGCCATTTTTGTGTGTCGTCATAAGTATTGGAACTAATGAGCAACTGTTAACAAAACTTCCAGAAATTTTTAAGAAAAAAAGATTATTATGCCTTTAAATTGTTCATTTCTTGTCTTATAATTTTCGAGTTGGCTAAAGTTGAGAATCGCTAATGCTTTTTTGATGAAACAGAAAAATTTAAATAATGTACTGCAACCTATACATATAAAGAGTTGTTTGTCTTGTTTTTTGTGATAAAAGAGAGATTTTTATGACGATGTGTAATGAATGACTTGAGCGACAAGTAATTTTTAGGATATCGAATATAAAATCCTATCTAAATATATTATTTTATCTAAACTTTTATAGTTACCCATCCGTCATTCATATAAGTGAACGACATGATGATTAGTTGGGAAAAGGAGACGATGTTTGGTTTTTACTAAAGTTTAATATTATTGAGAAGGTTTATCGTTTATTGGAGGAAGGAATATTATGTCAGGCAAGACACTCAAACATCGTTATATCCCTGGACTCGACGGGATTAGAGCTTTAGCAGTACTAGCTGTTATTGCTTACCATTTTAACTTCACCTGGGCCAGTGGGGGGTTCCTTGGAGTTGATATCTTTTTTGTTTTATCAGGTTACTTAATCACCTCTACAATCTTACCTTTAAAAGGAAATCAGTTAACTGTAGGATTGGGAGAATTTTGGATTGGGCGGTTTCGTCGCTTACTACCAGCTGCATATGTAATGATTATTACTTCATTCGCATGGGCTACACTCTTCCATAAAGAACTCCTTAATACGTTGCGGGGAGATGCAATATCCTCTATTTTTTATTCAAGCAATTGGTGGTTCATTTTTCATAAACTCTCTTATTTTGATAGTTTTGGATCCCCTTCACCTTTAAAAAATTTATGGTCTCTAGCAATTGAAGAACAATTTTATCTGATATGGCCGATTCTGCTTATGCTTGGGCTTTATATTGTTAAAAAGCAAAGAAAGTTAGCGGTTTTGATCTTTACAGGAACAATAGGTTCAGCCGTGTTAATGGGTATACTGTATGAGCCAGGTGCTGATCCAAGCCGTGTATATTACGGGACTGATACACGTTCCTTTGAATTACTAATAGGCTGTTGGCTAGCCCTCGTTTGGCCGATGAAAAGACTATCGTCTGAAAAACTATCAACTGAACATGTCAATAAACTAAATAGCATAGGTATGGTTGCTTTTAGTATTTTCATTTTAAGTGTTATTTTTGTAGATGAATATCAAACCTTCTTATATAGAGGAGGTATGTTTCTATTTTGTATAAATGCAGCTATATTAATTGCATGTGTTTGTCATCCAGTTAGTTTTTTAGGGAATATATTATCTTTGAAGCCTCTACGTTGGATTGGATCAAGATCGTATGGAATTTATCTTTGGCATTATCCGATTATAGTGTTGAGTACGCCAATCCAAGAAATAGGTAATCCACTGTACTGGCGTGTTACTTTACAGTTAATTCTTATCTTGATTGTTGCTGAATTATCATATCGTTTTATCGAAATGCCTATACGTAAAGAGGGATTCCGTTCATATTATCGACAGTACTTTGTTGTTAATAAAAATACATGGGGAAGTTTTTCACTAAGTAGAAAAATTTCGACAGTCCTTATACCACTATCCCTCCTAGTGTTTTTTACTGGGATGACAGGTGTTGTAGGGGAAGAAAAAACAGAAACTATAGAGTCCCACCCAACAAACATTAAAATAAATGGTGGGGAACAAACTTCTCCACAGAATGATTTTGTAAAAGAACATGAACCATCAGAAAGCGACCCATCCAATACTAAGGGTGAAAAAAATAACACTAGTTCCCAACAGAAAATAGAAGAGCCTGAGCAGGAACAAAATGATACAAATACTATTACTACGAATGAATCTTATAATGGAATTTTAGCCATTGGGGATTCGGTTATGATAGATATTGCTACAAGTTTACAAGAGGTCTATCCTGAAATTACAATTGATGGGAAAATTGGTCGCCAAGTTTCTCAAGCTGTCAAACTGGCGCCGAATTATGCTGGTTTTAATCAGCCAGATAAAGCAGTAATTATTCAACTTGGTACAAATGGTTATTTTACTAATGACCAGATTGATAACCTAATTGAAGCTTTCTCCAATGCCGATATTTATTTAGTAAATACGCGGGTACCACGTTCTTGGGAAAGTAAAGTGAATTATGCTCTACAACAAAAAGCGCAAGAGCATGAAAATATTACTCTAATCGATTGGCACGCTGCTGCCATTGACCATCCAGAGTTTTTTGCTCCAGATGGCGTTCATCTAGTACAACAAGGGATTGATACCCTTACGAATCTTATTCAACAATCGGTAGATACTACAGCTTGAAAAAAGTCGAAGTAAACTATAGCCAGCATACACCACGCAATGGGGTGTAACTGGCTAATTTGTTTTAAGGATTTATTATAGCTGTTGATTGATCTGAATCTGTAAAAACGCTATGTCCTGTGGCTTTACCTAAATGTCTGGCATCGCGTCAACCCTCTGCTGATTTTAGCATAATTCACAATACAGACACGAAGTTTATCTAACATGACAGCGGCAATCACGCTATGGCGTAATTGATACCGTTCTAATGTTGTGGTTTATATAAGGTTCATAGTATAATTCATTATAGTTTAATTAGGAGTGGAAAAGATGAACCGAGAAGGACGTTTAAAAAGACAAGAGAATATACGAAATTTCTCTATAATTGCACATATTGACCACGGGAAATCAACGCTTGCTGACCGTATTTTAGAGCAAACGAAATCATTAACTTCCCGTGAAATGAAAGCACAGCTCCTTGACTCAATGGATTTAGAGCGTGAGCGAGGCATTACGATTAAGTTAAATGCGGTACAATTAAAGTACGAAGCGAAAGATGGCGAAGTGTATACATTCCATTTAATCGACACACCAGGACACGTCGATTTCACATATGAAGTATCACGTAGTTTAGCTGCTTGTGAAGGTGCTATTTTAGTTGTGGACGCAGCGCAAGGTATTGAAGCACAAACACTAGCAAATGTTTATTTAGCACTTGATAATGATCTAGAAATTTTACCAGTTATCAATAAAATCGATTTACCAGCAGCAGACCCAGAACGCGTACGTCAAGAAGTAGAGGATGTTATCGGTTTAGATGCATCTGAAGCGGTATTAGCTTCTGCTAAAGCAGGAATCGGTATTGAGGATATTTTAGAGCAGATTGTAGAAAAGGTTCCTGCACCAACTGGTGATCCAGATGCACCGCTACAAGCCCTTATATTTGATTCAATTTATGATGCCTACAAAGGTGTTATTATTTCAATTAGAGTTGTCAATGGTACTGTAAAACCTGGCGATAAGATTCGAATGATGGCGACCGGCGCAGAATTTGAAGTAGTTGAAGTTGGGGTACATACACCGAAAGTGGTACCACAGGCTGAATTAACAGTTGGGGACGTAGGTTATTTAACAGCATCTATTAAAAATGTGGGCGATACTCGTGTGGGGGATACAGTAACATTTGCCAATCGCCCTGCGACTGAACCATTAGCTGGTTATCGTCGCTTAAATCCGATGGTTTATTGTGGTTTATATCCGATTGATACAGCCAAATATAATGATTTACGTGAAGCATTAGAAAAACTTGAGCTTAATGACTCAGCATTACAATATGAACCAGAGACATCACAAGCACTTGGATTCGGTTTCCGTTGTGGCTTCTTAGGGCTTCTACATATGGAAATTATTCAGGAGCGTATTGAACGTGAATTTAACATTGATTTAATTACAACAGCGCCTTCTGTTATTTACAATGTCCATATGACGGACGGTACATCAATCAACGTTGATAACCCTTCATTTATGCCTGACCCTCAAAAAATTGATCGAGTGGAAGAGCCATATGTAAAAGCAACAATTATGGTGCCAAACGATTATGTAGGAGCTGTAATGGAGCTTTGTCAATTGAAGCGTGGTAATTTCATGACAATGGATTATATTGATACATCACGTGTGAGCATTATTTATGAAATGCCATTATCAGAAATCGTTTATGATTTCTTCGACTATTTAAAATCGAATACGAAGGGCTACGCTTCATTCGATTATGAACTCATTGGCTATCAACCTTCAAAACTTGTGAAGATGGATATTTTATTAAATGGTGAGCAAGTCGATGCACTAAGCTTTATCGTACACCGTGACTTTGCTTACGAGCGTGGTAAAGTCATCGTAGAAAAATTAAAAGAATTAATCCCACGCCAGCAATTTGAAGTACCAATTCAAGCAGCAATTGGACAAAAAATTGTAGCACGCTCTACGATTAAAGCAATGCGTAAAAACGTATTAGCAAAATGTTACGGTGGGGACATCTCTCGTAAACGTAAACTTCTTGATAAACAAAAAGAAGGTAAAAAACGTATGAAGCAAGTAGGATCAGTCGAAGTACCTCAAGAAGCATTCATGGCTGTTCTGAAGATGGATGATTCGAAGTAATATTAGGTACGATAAGGGTTTGTATTCAGGTAATAATATAAGGATTGAATGGTGGGATTCCTCGCTTGTAGTGAACCCCAAAAGTTAGACTTATTTCGGAGAGGAGTTTTTCCTCTCCGTTATTTTAATTTAAAAGCTCAATTTTTGAATCAAACCATTGTTCCATGAAATTTATTTGTTCTCTAATTTGTTCTTTTGTGTAATTTTCATCCTCTGAAGTAACGACCCATTTTTCTCAATATCATTATTTCTATGGACAATTGCGATTAGTTTACCTGTAATTTCATCAATTGGCCCTTAATCTTATTTGAAAGGATATAGGCATCCTGTTCCTCTCCGCCGCCACCAATGATTCCAGGTACGTAACCATAATTTATCGGATAGACATATCAAAATCATCCTTATAGCCTATTGGTCGATCTACTATTACTTTCAATTTTTGTAGTTTATGAAGTTCCATAATGACTTTTGTCCTTTCTATGCAGCAAATTTTTCGTGGTACTGAACTAGACTACGATGGAACTTTCCTTTGATTCGGTTGTGAGTGTAGTAATATATCCAGTTTGCGATGGCCCGTTTTAATTCACCATAACTAGTGTAGAAAACCCCGTAAAATCCATCGTGAAAAATTTGTAATATTCAGATGAAGTAATGATGAAATAATACGCTAATCTACTGAAGCACAATATAATATTTCGAAGAATGTCTCAAATAGGGAACTGTTCGACAGTTGTCAATGGAAAACTTCTTTGGCTTATTAATACAAGAAATGTAAATGATACACTATAAAAAAGGAGGGTAATGCAGAATGGAATTCAAATTTGGGGACGTTGCTATTGTTCTACCCCCTTTACACATTACGATTATCGCAATAATTATTATTTTCTTTTTAATAAGGTGGAGTAAGCAATTAGAAACAAGACGTTTTACGATTTTCTTTTACTTTCTAATTAGCACTTATATTACTCCGATTTTTTCTTGGAGTACAAAAGAAGGTGTCTTTCAGCTATGGATTCCCTTGGGATTTATAGTAGTCTTGTTTTACTTGTTTCGTAGTAAAAGAAATCATCCATCTAAAATGAAAGCGAGTATTTTAGGGCTTTCCATAGCATTATATCAGTTAATTCTTCAATATGTCGGGTAGCTTTGGGTAGTTCACTAACGGGGGCTTCGTTTAATCATCCATAAAAACCACATCCTTGATGAGTGGACTTAAAATTTGTATTTATGTAACTTTACACTAATAGAAAAAGGTGGTTTTGGATGAATGAGCATATCCTATAAACCCTTATTAATGGATGATGGGAGTTTTTGGTATTTGAGTTATAGTAAATGGAAGTATTTATCCGAATGAATCTGATTTTAGGAATTATTAAACGAACAGGACATTTTAATTTTAAGAAAATCTTATTGTTTAATTAAGGAGAATGGTTAAATCAAGGTAGGGGTGTGGTAAATGAGTTTTATTCTTTTTTCTGTTGTACATACACTAATCGGTATTGCATTAATATATTTTTATGGTAAATTACCAAAAGCTATAGCTACATTACTTATTTTCATTTTTGCTTTTAGTATTCTTTATTGGGATGCAATTATACTAGATATTATTTCAACTAACAGAGGGCTTTAGTTGCTTAATAAAAGTATTCTTTAATCAGATTAGCTCTTTATATGAGGTGGGAAATGAAAATTGAATTGATAAAGTAAGACTTTTTAACAGTCTACCAATATCCCTAACATATCCTGAGATTCAGCCCATATTATTTGAAAAAACACTTGCTTTTATAAAAGAAATTGGAGATTTTAGGCTAATAGAATTAAGGACAGGGAACCAGATTGACTCAGGTTCCCCAACTATTTACTAAATGATCAACATCAAAATTTAACACAGTTTAAAGTTAAATTAAAGAACCTACTTAGAACGCTTTTCGTTGGTAAATAACAGTGGTAATCCCCCAAGAAATAAAATAACATACCATGATAACAAGTGTCACTCCGATATATAAAGTCGGGATAGATAAATTGGTAATAAAATCTGTTATTGCAGTTAAGTGTTCAGCTAAAAACGACACAATAGCCGGTCCGATAGCTGCTAACAGGATAAAGCTAATAAATATAACCATTGAAATATACCCTTGTTTAAATATGTAAAATAATGGGAAAGTAAACGAAACAAATAATAAGAATAAGCTAATCGCAATCGCAATATCAGTCATCGTAAACGGTTTTTTGAAAATAAATAATGCTAAACTTGTCACACCAATGGATGCAATCATATAAACGATAGCACCAATATAGCGTGATGCGATAATTTCCATACGTGTGTAAGGTAAGGAATTGAGTAATATATTGGTCTCAACTTTTTCATCGTAAGCAAATGTATTAAAAGGAATAATAATACTTGCTATGAGAAACGTAAAAGATGGATGTTTATCCATAATGATAAAGATTACGATTAAAGGAATAATAATTAGTATTTGCCTTTTCTGTAATATGGCATCACGCCTGATTAAATTAAACATAGTGTATTCCTCCTTTAACATAATACATGATATCTTCTAAAGATGCGCGTTCAATGATAACTGTGTCTCCGAAAGTATTTTTCACAGCTTTAATATTATTGGTTAATGCTTCAAATCCTGTTGATGCACGATGAACGTGAACAAAGGCCTTTTCGGTATCTCTGTCCAGAAGATCCAATCCTCCTTTAACGAGCGCATAGTTTTCAGCTATGTCGTGAATGGACTGATTAAATACTAATTCCCCTCTTTGAATAAAAGCTATATAATCAGCGATACGATCTAAATCTGTTGTAATATGCGTAGAGAAGAAAATGGTACGATTACCATCAACCATTAATTCCTGTAAGAGATCTAAAAGCTCTCGTCTAAAAATGGGATCTAAGCCTGCTGTGGGTTCGTCCATGATGATTAGCTCTGCATGATGCGATAGTGCGATCGACAATGATGCTTTCATTTGCATTCCTTTTGAGAAAGTTTTTATCGCTTTATTAAGCGGTAATTCGAATTGTTCAATATATTGATAAAATAATGCATCATCCCAGTTTTCGTAAGCTGGTGCAACTATACGTTTTATATCTTTTAAGTTGAGCCCTTCAAAAAATATGTTGCCATCATATACAAACCCAATGCGCTCCTTGATCGCTTTCTCATGCTTCTTGTAGTCCAACCCGAAAAGCTTAACTTCTCCGGCATCCGGCTTTAATAGATTCATCATCATTTTTATCGTTGTCGACTTACCGGCTCCATTTGCTCCAATGAATCCAGTTACAAAACCCTGCTTCACTTGTAAATTAATATTTTCAACAGAAAAACCTTTAAATTTCTTCGTTACATTTATTAATTCAATCACATTTTCCATTCATTTCACTCCTCATATAAAATCTTCAATAATTGCTGTAGCTCATCAAGTGACAGGCCAATTTCTTTGCTATTCGTTATGACCACACTCAGCTGCTCCTCAATGACCTTCAGCTTCTTCTCTCTTATAACCTCTAAATTTTGCTCAGCGACAAAAGACCCTTTTCCGACAATGGAATAAATAAAGCCCGCTTTCTCCAATTCCTCATAGGCACGTTTCGTCGTGATAACACTAATTTGTAAATCCTTTGCTAGGTTACGCATGGAAGGTATTGCTGTCCCCTCCTGTAGTTCACCTGCTAAAATAGACGATTTAATTTGATTTGTAATTTGTTCATAAATCGGATCCTTTGAACTGTTGGAAATAATTATTTGCATACTGATCCCTCTTCTTTATTTTTTGAAAATATACTTGTAATAATATCATGTACCGCTTGAAACAGTAGAGCAGTGACATGAATTGTCACGACCATATTAAAAAATGGAAAGGAGTAAGGGGCAAACCATTCAGTAAAGAGCTTCAAGTCCAAAATCCACCTTGCACTCCTCGCAAATAAGTTACCACTATCGTTCATCTTTGGCTCCAGGAAAGTGCCATCAACGGCGATAAAGATCAGTTGAACAATTAAAAATATACCAATAGCGATCATCCAGCGTTTTGCTAGATTAATATTATGAGTTTTTTTTGTGCCTATCATTTAAAACATGTCTCCTCTCATCTCATGCTTCATCATTTTAAGTATTTAATAAATTCAAACTCTCTAAAGAGTGTTAAGAACGATTTACACATAATTACTCACATCAATATGTATATATTGTATATGGTCTATAATTACATTATATACACATATGAAACATCGTGCAATCATTTTTATTTGAAAAGAAAGGAAATTATATTTATATCTGTATAGTTGAAATGAAGTTTAAATACAAAGTTCACCTGAATTCCTTCTTAAACAACAAAAAAGCAACTCTATTTTAAAATTAAAAAGAATTTGCTTCTTTAGTTTAAGTAAGTATTTTATTACTTTGCTGAGGAGGCGTGTTAATGATGGCTTGTAACTCAACGCCAATCCTTATTAACAAGCTTTTTTATTAGAGCAAATATCTAATATAGAAGGAAAATCCCCCTTTTTAGTAGAATAATACTTGTTGGGATAGAGGTAGAATTTTAAAAAACAAATTGGATAATAAAGTTAAATTGGAACTTTGATCAGATTTAATCGTATACAGAGTTAGGAGCATAAAGTGAAACTAATAAGTGGGGGTTTTCACACTTAATAAACTTCACCAATTGTGCTATGACGGGAGTAAGTCTACCACCTAACTTCTTTGCTTTCGATGACTTTTGAAGTGAGAGTCTTGTACCTGACGCTTCACTTTCGGTACAGATAAATTACTGCTATTAATGTGGGATAAAATTAAAAGGGGAGGGGTTTATATGAGTAGAAAAAATTTGATTATTATGATAGTAGCATTTATTGTAGAAGTTGTTATTACGTATTATATTGCTTCATTTTTCTCTGTAAGATTTATCGAAGTAATGTTTTTCACGGGGATGGCTTTTGCTGGGGGAACGTTTTACTTTTCAAGTAGTGGAGGATCATTGAGCAGGTTATTTAATTCTCAAGTTAGTGGGCAAACAGGCATTGTTTTGAAAAGAGAAGAGTTCACTTTTAAAATAGGTCCTATATTTACCGCTTCAATTATATTCTTTTTTAATTGGATTAATATTCTTTGTTCTACTTATTTCAGGAGTAATTCCGCCTAATGTAGCTTGAAATAATTAAGGATTATACACTGAATATAGCAATCTTTAAAGAAGCAATCATGGCTATTCTAAAGATGGATGATGCAAAGTATTTCAGTAATGATAAAGAGCTTATCTCAAATGAATAACAGATCAAATTTCGGAGGTTTTAAATTATATAAAAATAGTTGCTCCTAAGAAGGAGGAAAGCAGGCGATGAATCTAATATTGGGTCTTATTCAATCACTACTAGTTTTGATTTTAGCTGTTGTATTTATTTATAAGTATACCGGAAATTACACAAAAACCACTCATTTTGTTTGCCCGATTTGTAGTAGTCGCTTTAAATTATCGAAATTAAATTTTGCCTTCGCATTCAAAACAGGTGTTGTGAACGAACGTATTGTTACATGTCCGGTTTGTGGCTACAAGGGAAGAATGCCTATCGTCAACGATTAACAAAAGGATACTTGAATTTTTAACGATTATGAACCCTTTTATTGATTAAAACAAGACGGCAACTTAATCCTTGCATAATACTTAACAAACATTTTAGGGAGGGAATAAGGTTGATAATCATTGAAACAGAAAGGTTAATCTTAAGAGAGTTCAATAATAACGATGTTATGATCCTTTACTCAATCTTTTCAGATGCTGAAACAATGAAATATTATCCGTCACCATTTAATTTAGAACAAACGAAAAACTGGATTGAAAAAAATAAACAGAGATATCGAGAAGATGGTTATGGCTTATGGGCTGTATGTTTAAAAGAATCGCAGGAAATCATCGGAGATTGTGGCTTAGTCAAGCAAATAGTCGACGGGAAAACGGAAGTTGAAATTGGCTACCATATCCATAAAAATCATTGGTCCAAAGGATATGCAACTGAGGCAGCCAAAAGTTGTATGAAATATGGATTTGATCGTTTAGGACAAGATAAATTGATAAGTATTATTGACCCTAAAAATGGACCGTCCATTCGTGTTGCTGAAAAAAATGGTTTTATTAAGGAAAAGGAATCTTTTATTTTTAATAAAATTCATGATATCTATTCTGTACAAGTATGGTAAAGAGAATTTTTATTTTATTTTATCTCTAGCACTTTTGAATCCAAATTAATTTTCAATTATCTCTCACCACACACATTAACTAGATGTTTACCCGTTCAATTACTTCAGCAACACCATCTTCATTATTAGTTAGAGTAATAAAAAATGCAATATTCTTCAGTTCCGGTATTGCATTTCCCATAGCAATTGGATAGCCACATGCATTAAATAACCCTAAATCATTCCAATCATCACCGAAAACCATTACTTTATCCATTGGAATTTTTTTTCGAGCACAAAGATTATATACTGCTCGTTCTTTGGAAACATTCTTGGCCATGATTTGAATTAATGCCCCTGCATCGGTGCAAACGGAATTAACTTCATGTGCAAATTGCTTTTGGAATTCCGTATAGGAAGGATACTGTGTGATCAAGATTTTTGAAGCTTTAATTTGTGTTAATTCTGCCAGTGACACAATAATTGGATTTACTACTGCGTTCATAGCTGCACTATAATCTATTGTTTTATTACTATACCATTTGTCTTCAGATTCAATTGAGAGGCAGAGATCAGTCGAACAATCAGCAAGATACTCTATTATTTTATTTGTAATAGACGATTCTATTGGATAGTGCTGTCTATAATTCATTGTTTCATCTAGAATGAAAGCGCCATTATAATAAACAAAGCTTGCAATCTCTTGCAGTTCTTGAGGAAGGAATACTTTAACTGAACGTGGTGCTCTCGCTGTTGCAAAAATTATTGAGATCCCTCTCCAGTGAGCCTTCAAAATGGCTTTTTTATTTCTTTCAGATACCTGCTTTTTTGAATTTAATAGCGTACCATCTAGATCTATAACAATTGCTTGAACATTATAAGCTAACATATTAACACCACCTTTAAATCTTCAATTTATGAGATACATATAAAAAGGACATGTACTAGTCATATGAAAGTTCTTTTTGTAAATAGTAATGCTTAAAATCTCTACCGACATTGTCCAATGTACCGTAGATTTGGTATCCATGATTTAGATAAAAGTCTAATGCCTGGAAACTTAGAGTATCTACCTTTATGAAATCACATATGTTATGTAAAGCAATTTGCTCGATTTCTAATAACAATTTAGATCCATAACCTAATCCACGCATGTCCTCATCAATCATAAGTGTATGTATCTCTAACCAATTCCAACAAATTTCTCCCAAGATGCCGCCACGTATTTGATCATTTTCATCTGTAAGGAAGAGGTTGATTTCTTGATATCTGCCTCTTAAATCTTTTGGAAAATGTTTTAAATTGTATTCGTAAAGTTTATTATTAATAAAAGATTTTTTACGTTCATTTTGCTCTTGCGAAATCTTGAATTGCATAAATTTTTCCTCCTCTTTTATAATGGAAAATTTCGTTTCCAAATCATATGATGGCTGTTTTCATTCCAATAATGCTCTAGTAAATAGTCAGGCTTTCCAAATTTACTTTGCCAAACAGCTTGAGCCTGTTTGTATCCACTATCTAAACAAAAACCTCTCACATTTTTACTCTCTAGTGTTTTGAACATTTTTTGAAGTAACATAGATCCTATTCCACGATTTTGAAAGTTGGGGTGAACAAAAACTGTGCCAATCTCAGGGAAGTCTGCAAGATCCTCCTTTATCGTTTTTTGAATCAACTCATTAGCTACTCCATATTCGATTGTACCGATAATTTCCTTAGTTTCCTCATCCACTGCTAACAAGAAAAATCGCTTCTCTCCATGGCTTTCCAAATCCCATTGTAAGTATTGTTTTTTCGTTTCCCATTCGTCTTTTTGGTCATCATGGAGCTCTGCTAGACCTTCTTTTGCAAAAGTATCGGTAATCACAAGGCGAAAAAACTTATGTAACTCTTCAATATCGGTTAGGTGGGGTCGTTTTATTTCGATTTTTTCCATAAATGGTATCCTCCTTTTGTAATGACTTAATAATTATTGTAAATTTTTCAAGTGAAAAAGTTAAGTGTATTTAGCTATTTAAGCGAAAAACCAGGTACTTAAATAAAGACCTGGTCATTTTTTGAAACAATTATTTTAATTTAATTTTTCATTCTCTGGTTCTATATGAATAAGAATATTGGCGTGATGGAAGATGTTTTTAATTTTTTCTTCAATTCGATCACAGAGATCATGAACGGTTTCGATGCTTTTACTAGATCCAACAACCAAATGAAAATCGATATATTCTTCCGCACCAGAGCGTCTTGTTCGGAATTCGTGATACTCAATATACTCATCTCTAAATGATTCAATGATTTGAATAATTTGTTGTTCCTCTTCTTTTGATAATCGTGCATCCAATAATGGAGGAAATGCTTCTTTCATCAGTTTGAAAGCCTCAATCATAATATAACACGCAAGTATTATACCGATGATGGGGTCTAAAATATACCAACCAGTTAAATGGACAATCAATAAACTCAAGGCAACGCCTAGTGATGTATAGACGTCTGTAAGTAAATGCAGTGCGTTCGATTTCATGGCAACGGAGTTAATATTCTTTGCAGTTCTATAAACAACCCTTGATACAACAAAATTAATCAAGGCTCCAAATAACATGACCAGAATCCCTAGAACTGGGAGTTTAATTGGTGTGGGGGTAATAATTTTATGAATACATTCATAAATAATCCAAAAACCGGCAATGAAAATTAACAGTGTTTCAATCGTTCCAGAAATATTTTCAATCTTTCCATGTCCATAAGGGTGCTCTTTATCAGCTGGCTTACTGGAGATTCGTACAGAGAAAAAGGCAATTAAAGAAGCGAGTAAATCTAGAAAAGAATGGATTGCCTCTGATAAAATTGCCACTGATCCAGTGAACAAACCAACGATAATCTTTAATATGACAACAGTAGTATTACTCATTACTGATAAAAATGCAATTTTTGATGAGTTCACCTTAAAACACCTCCTGATAATTATGATACCAAGCGAACATCGTGTGGGTCTATGGCAACGTTTTTTCCTATTTACTATTAAATAAAGCGCACGAAACAATGTTGTATAAGGGAAAGTTTATCTAAGCGAAAAAAGGTGTGTTGCTCAATAATCTTAGTTTAACTAAAAATGAATCACCATAACCACGGTGATTCATTTCTATTATTTCTCGAAAATATCTAAATTATTAAAAGGGAAGGATTATGATAAAAATCCAATATAGAGAGCCGACTGGATTAGACGTTTTCCAAAAATAAGATGGTTCTAAACAGAACTTTACTTATCTCTCTTCTGCTCTATATAATTTCCTGTATAAGGGAATTAGGGCCGTGATAGCTATTATTATAATCATTAGTAGGATATTTCTATTGGCTAATTCTATCTGATTAATGAAGAGAAAACCAACTGTTAATCCAATGATAATCCACAAAAAACTCATAAAAAAATTCCTCACTCAAATTCCCTCCTTTGTTGAAGTAAATTGAACATTTATAAAATTAAATACCGAAACGCTAAAATTGTAAATATGTTACACTTTGAATGAATAACTGACATTGTGAATGTTAATATTGTTATTTAAATTATATAGAAAAAACAGGTGAATATCCATAATATGGATTATTGTAAGAAAGGCGGTCATTCGTTTTGAAAATTAGCAAACAGTATGCAGAGCATTATAACTGGGGGAATCAATGTGATGGTTGGCATTTAGTTAAAAATAATGAGCTAAGTATCATTCATGAGCGCATGCCCGCTAAAACAGCAGAGGTAAATCATTATCATCATCAAGCACAACAATTTTTCTTTGTGCTATCTGGAACAGCAACAATTGATATCGCAGGAAAAATTAGTGTTTTACAGAAAAATGAAGGAATTGAAGTGCCACCTCTTACACCGCATCAGATGCGAAATGACTCAGAGGATGATGTAGAATTTTTGGTCATCTCACAACCCAATAGTAGAGGGGATCGTACACAACTTTGGGATAATTCCCCCATCAATAGGTGAAATGTATTAATGAATCTTCATTCTTTTGCATGAGGTATTCATTTATTTTCGCTAGTATAGTAAAAATAAATGGCAAAAGGAGATGCTTTTACGTTGAAGATTACGAAGGTGAAACTATATGCATATGATTTACATAAAATGAAGGAATTTTATAGTGATCATTTAGGATTTACATTAATAAAAAATACGGATAATTACTTTGAAATAGCTGTTGGTGAAAGTATTATCACTTTTGAAAAAATACCTGCTTTTGTGAATAAACAATATCATTTTGCCTTAAACATTCCATGTAATTTATTTCAGCAAGCAAAAAGCTGGGTAAAAGAGCACACGGAAATACTATGTTCAGATGGTCAAGATGAAGTATATTTCGAAATATTAATGGCCCATTCATGTTATTTTTATGATGCAGAAGAAAATATCATAGAGTTCATTTCAAGGCAGGAAGTGAACCAAAAACAAGATGCTGAGTATTTTTCACCCGAGCATGTGCTAAGTATTGGTGAAATGAATCTAACCACGGATACTATTTATTCAGTAGCAAATAGTTTAAAAGAATATGGTATAACGCCAATGAAAAACAGTGAAATTAGTGTGGATGGGCTTACATTTATAGGAAATTATGAAGATGGTGCAAATTTGCTATTAGGACCAAGTAAACGTATTTGGTATTTTTCTGATAAAAAAGCGATTGTCAGTCCTATTATGATAGAAATCGATAAACACCTTCAATTAAATATGAATGAGATGGGTGATTTTACAGTTACACAGCTATAAATGCTCTATCTGTTAAATTAGGTAGCAAAATTTATTTATTTTCGATATTGAGTAAATATTTAAATTGATGTATATTTATTCGAAAAGCGAGGGGGATATTTATGGTGTACGTAATAAGTGAATTTATCCCATCAATAGAGTCATATAAAACTTTACATCAAACAACGGGTTGGAATGCCAAAGGGCTTTATACGTATGATCAACTATATCAAGCAATTACTAACAGTTGGTATAGTGCTTCAATCTACGTGAATGAGACATTAATTGGATATGGAAGAATTATTTCAGATGGCATCTATCAAACATTATCTTCATTTAGTAGGTGTCGACAATACCTACTGAATGAAGATAAAGCTTCCGGCGGATGTCACGGATTTTCAAAGGAATGAATTGTGCAGGCACAATTCAAAATCCGGACGCAATTACGCCAAGGCGAAATTGATTTGTTGTGATGTGATGGTACACCCTGATTATCAACGAAAAGGGATCGGTACATTGATAATGAAGGCTTTGTTAGAGCATTGTCAAAAAGAAAACATAAAATGGATTCAGCTTTCATGTGCAAAAGGTAAACAACCTTTTTATCACAAACTTGGATTTACAGAACGCGATCTCGACGCTCCAGGAATGGTGTTGTTTTACGAGTAGGTGAAGATGCATGAATTAATCATAAAGGAGTTCTGTCTTTTGAAAGCGAAAAGCATTAAATTATATGAATTTGGAAATCCTCTGGAGGTTTTAAAGTTTGAAAATAAAACGATTAAGCCTCCACAAGCACAAGAAATTCTCGTTCGAATGCTAGCACGCCCTATAAATCCATCTGATTTAATACCAATTTGGGGGAAGTATGCTCATCGAATTTCTTTACCAACTATTTCTGGCTATGAGGGGGTGGGAATCGTAGAGGAAGTTGGTCCGTCTGTTTCTCAAAATCTTATCGGTAAGCGTGTATTACCTTTACGAGGAGAAGGAACTTGGCAGGAGATTGTTCAAACAAGAGCAGAATTTGCCGTACTAATTCCAGATTCAATAGATGATTTTACCGCAGCTCAAATGTATATTAACCCCATGACAGCTTGGGTTACTTGTACAGAAGTACTAAAATTGCGTCCAAATGATGTTTTATTAGTGAATGCCTGTGGATCTGCTATTGGTCACATTTTTGCTCAGCTAGCAAAAATGATTGGTTTTCAGCTTATTGCGGTAACGAGAAATAATAGATTTACAGACGAATTAATTCAACTTGGTGCTTCTTATGTAATAGATACCTCTATCACACCGCTCTATGAGACAGTAATGGAAATTACCAATGGTAGGGGGGCTGATGCTATTGATTCCATTGGAGGAGCAGCTGGTAACGACCTTGCTTTTTGTGTAAAATCTGAAGGGGAATTTTTAGCGATTGGTCTTTTATCAGGTGTCCAAGTGAATTGGCAAAGTATCGTTAAAGAGGCAAATGTTAAGGCAAATATGTTCCATTTAAGACATTGGAATAAGCAAGTCTCGGTAGAGAGATGGCAAGATACATTTCATCAATTAACGAATTTGGTAAATGGTGGTGTGTTAAAAATGATGGCAGTTGATTCTCATTATGATTTGCTAGATATTCAAAAAGCGATAAAAGTTGTTGAATCATCTAAGACCACTAAAGGAAAGGTTTTTTTAACAAGCTATTAATACTCTTTTTTTTAAATCTTTACCCATTCCTATTTAGAAATGGGTAAAGATTTTTTATTCTTTTTGTAATCGGTATAAAAGAAGCGAAGTGAAAGCACAAGTAGAATTAGCGGAAGAAAAAAGAATCCAGCATCATACTTGATTGAATGCTCCATTTTTAATCCAAATAAATAGATAAATAAAGTAAAAGAAAAACATAAAGCAATCGTTCCAGCTATAGTGTTCATTTAATGTCCTCCGTTCCAGTCTTCTCGATCATCTTGCTCCTCTGAATACGAGACCACAATAATTAATATCGGGCATTATAATGTCTTTAGGATAGATAATAGGTTAATTTCACCATAAGAAAAGGGGTGAATAATCTTCAATGCTTTCTTCATAGCCAGCACCCCTACAGCCATATAGCTTATTCTTAGGCTATTATATGATTGAACAAGATGTCTTAATATTGGGGACATTTTAAAACTATTGGACAAGTTATTATTGTAATTACATGTCCAACGATTACATGACAAGGCTAAAAATACTTGACAAAAGCCCACTTTTAATATTTTGACTTTGAAAAAAATCATAGATAGAATGGTAGGAAGAGTTGCTTCTGTAACTCTACTTTTAGTGATATCAGTGTGAACAATGTTATGAGATTAAATATAGTGTAAATAAATCATTAAATTGAAAGGAGAAAGTCGACAATGGAACAAGAAGTGAACCAACATACGATCCTTCAAGCTATTTTGGAGCTCTCTAAGCAAATGCAAGACATGAAATCAGATCTTCAGCAACAAATTGAAGCGGTCGAAAAGAGATTAGAAGAGAAAATTGAAGCGGTCGAAAAGAGATTAGAAGAGAAAATTGAAGCGGTCGAAAAGAGATTAGAAGAGAAAATTGAAGCGGTCGAAAGGAGATTAGAAGAGAAAATTGAAGCGGTCGAAAGGAGATTAGAAGAGAAGATTGAAGCGGTCGAAAGAAAATTAGATGAGAAAATCGAAGTAGTGGAAGCAAAATTAGAAAAGGTTGAACAAAATTTAAGTCAAAAGATAGAGGTTATGGATGCAAAATTTGTAATTTTATCACATGATTTATTAGAGACAAAAGCTGAGGTATCAATTCTTCAAAAGAGCAAAATAGTTTAAATTAACTTACCGTATCCCTTTAGGTTACGGTATTTTTTTATCCCACATTAACGCGCAGTAATTTATCTGTACAGGTACAAGATGCTGCCATCCTTTACATTCACCGAAAGTAAACAAGTTAGATGTGGATGAACTGCTCGTACAAGCCGGATTACTGCAGACTATAATCAGTAGGAGATGAGAACCCCCCTCACTGATTAAGTTTTACTTTATGGTATAATTAATGGCACGAAGGAGTGAAAATATTGTTAAAAATAGAGGTATTTGAACAATTAAAAAAGGCAATGAAAGAAAAGGATGCATTGGCAAAAGGCGTACTGACGCTTTTAAAATCTGCATTAGATTTAGCGGAGAAGGAAAAGGGAGAGGCTTTATCGGCTGAAGAAGAAATTGCTATCATTAATCGCGAGGTAAAGCAAACAAATCAGGCTTTAGAGGGTGCTCAAAATGCGGGGCGAGCTGACTTAATTGAAAAAGAAGAAGCAAAATTAGTACTATTAAAAGCATTTTTACCAAAGCAATTAACTGAGGAAGAAATTGAAGAAAAACTAGTGACAGCTGGTATTGTCAAAGGAATGAATATGGGGGATGCGATGAAAATTGCGAAACCTTTATTAACTGGTCAAGCTGAAGGTGCTGTTATTTCAAAAGTTGTGAAGGGTCTAATTTAATGTTGTTAAAATGAATCTCCTACTCGAGTAGTAGGGGGTTGTTTTTTAGTTAAACATTATTTTGTTCAAACGCTTGAGTAAACTATTGCCAAATAATGAAAATTCTCATATACTAGTTATTAACCACTGGTCAAATAAGGAGGACAATATGTCACCTCGTAAACCGTCAACAAAAGATTTGACAAAAGAAATGATTATAAATGAGGCACATAAGCAATTTATCACGAAGGATTTTCACCAAGTATCAATGCGTAGTATTGCTAAAGAGCTTGGCTGTAGTCATGGGGCTATTTACTACCATTTTAAAAATAAAGCAGAGATTTTTTACACTATTTTAGGTGATTATTTTTCAGAATTAAATAATACTTTAGATGAAACAGTAAATAGTTTTGAAGATAATAATACTAAACTGCTGAACGTTTTTATAGGCTATATGGCTTTTGGCTTAAACAATCAAAGCCAATATGAATTAATGTTTATGATAAGGAACAGTGAAATTGATGGACTTTCACAAGAGGCGGCAAACTTGAGTTATCAAAAATTTGCACAATCTGTACAATTTTTATCAAAAACTGAACTGTTGCTTTCAGATATACATTCTACATTTATTGCTCTTCATGGATTTGTTGCACATTATCGTCATTATGTAAAAAATTATGAGGAAGCAAAAGATGCGGTAGATGTACATGCAAAATTTCTGATCAAAGCTTTAACATAAAAAGAGTAGCTCTAGAAAAAATCTAGAGCTTGCTTTTCAAAGTTATTTGACCGGTGGTTAATAAAAGGGGGAATTAAAATTGAAAAAAGCATTAGTTGTTGGGGCATCTGGTGGTATGGGCTATGCCCTTGTTAATGAATTAGTAGGACGGAATATACAGGTGAAGGCATTTGCTAGAAATAAAGAAAAATTAGTTGCACTGTTTCAGCATCAAAAAAATGTCGAAATCATTTCAGGTGATGCATTTAACGAACAGGAAATGATGAAGGCTTCCAATGGTGTGGACGTTATTTTTCATGCTATTAGCTTTCCGTATCAGTATTGGGAAGAGCTGCATATGAAATGCTTAGAAATAGTGATTAACATAGCCGAAAGGCAGAGAGCGAAGATTGCACTTGTAGATAATATTTATGCATATGGTAGACAATCGACAAAACCTGTAAAAGAGCAGGCTAGTAAGAAACCGCAAACGAAAAAAGGAAGAATTCGTTTAACGATGGAAAATAAATTAAAAGACAGTAATGTCCCCTCATTAATCGTTCATTTCCCTGATTTGTACGGACCAAATGCAGAGAATACAATACTCTATGAAACATTAAAAAATGTTGTACAAGGTAAAAAAGCTAATTTTGTAGGAAATATGCATGTGGAAAGGGAATTCCTTTATACAGTTGATGGTGCTAAGGCAATGGTTGAGCTTGCCTTACGAGATGATGCTTATAATCAGAATTGGAACGTGCCAGCTGTCCATCCAATTACAGGGGAAGAACTTGTGAAAATTTCACATGAAATTACAGGACACAAAAAAGGTGTTCGTACAGTCTCTAAAGGGATGATACGACTAATCGGAATATTTTCTCCTCCAATGAAAGAAGTAGTTGAAATGATGTATTTAACAGAAGAACCGGTCATTTTAAGTGGGGAGAAATACGAAAAGGAAATAGGTGCTTTACCACGTACTTCATATAGAGTAGGGCTAGAAGAAACGGTTACATGGATGAACAAGAGAGCACTAAAATAGTAGAACTTTTAAGAGGCAATCAATTTCGCTTTGGCGTAAAAAATCCGCATAAACTTCTGTTAGTACCTACAGAAGATATAGCGGATTTTGTTATTAGAAAGAAAAATGATCTTGCTTAGTTATTATTATAACTGAAATTTTTGTATGATATTACGAAGTTGCTGTGCCATCTCTGCTAAATTATTTGAAGATGCAGTAATCTCTTCAATACTTGCTGATTGTTCTTCAGAAGCAGCTGCCACATTTTGAATGTTGCCGGATGATTGAACGGCTACGACACCAACCTCTTCAACAGAACTAGCAATGTTACTAACTCCTTCGTTGATATTAGTAATGAAATTATTGACATGATCCATCTCTTGAGTAAGCTCAGTAATATGTGAATAGATTGTTCCAAAGGCTTCCCCTGATGCATTAAATGTAGTAGAGCTTTCTGCAAGATTACAACTACTAATTGCCATGGATTTTACAGCTTGAGCAGACTCTTCCTTAATCGTTTCTATTCGTGTTCGAATACTGTTCGTTGCCGCTAATGATTGGTCAGCAAGCTTACGCACTTCTTCTGCTACAACTGCGAAGCCTTTACCATGCTCACCAGCTCGTGCTGCTTCAATAGATGCATTTAAAGCGAGTAGATTTGTTTGATCTGTAATCTCATTAATTAAGGTTACAATGTCACCAATCTCATTCGAGTATGTGCTTAAACGTTCCACAACCTCTGAAGTTTCTTGAATAGCATTTGATGTTATAGCCATCTTTTCTGTAGCACTTTGAATCGTCGTATTGCCCTTTTCTGAAATAGAGGATGCACTAAATGCCTTAGCAGTGACATCACTTACACTCGATACAACTTCTGACATTTTAGTGGAGATCGTTGTAATATGATTTTCTACTTCTTCAATAGACGAGGTTTGTTTTTCTGAACCTGCAGCGACTTCTTGCATTGAAGATGTAATTTGTTGAATAGATGCACTTGTTTGCTCTGAGCTTGCAGTTAATTCTTCTGACATGGCAGCTACTTGCTCAGCATTTTCGGCAATTTGCTGAATAAGTGAACGTAAATCTTCTGTCATATTTTCAATACCCTCTGAAAGCTGTGCAATCTCATTAGAACCTTTTATTTGAAGAGGCTCAACAGTTAAGTCTCCTTTTGCTACCTTACCAACATAACCAGTCATATTTTTAATTGGTTTTATAATGCCTTTGCTAATGAAATAAGCCACAATAATACCAAATATCATAAAAATCACGGTCATGATAATACAAATCCAAAGTGTTTCTGTCTGAAGTTTAGAAATGAATGAAGCATCCATATCTAGACCAAAAAGAATATCAGTATCTTTAAATGGTATGAAAATCGATTTATGTATACCATATTCATCTTTATAAATATCACTAGATTGAACGGTTCCAGTCTTTAGTGCTTCTTTCATGTCCTCACTAAAAATGTAGTCCTCTTGATAATCATTTTTATTGCTTAATGCAACAATATGTTCTTTACCATTTGCACGTGAAAGAACGTAAGCATTTTCGATATCATATTCTTTAAGTGTTTCATTTAATTCATTTAATATTTCTTCATATTTATCCTTATCGCCGTTATCTGCAGCTTTGACGTCATTTTTGTCAATATCATTAAAAATTGTTTTTGATATAACCTCTAATTCTGACTCGAATTGTGTAATAACAAAATTATCGATGATCCGATAAGAGGTAACGAATAATACGACACTAAATATTATCGAAATGATCGCAATAGGAATCGTAAAACTTGCAATATATTTATAGAGTAAAGAACTCTTTAATTTAGTAACTATACTCAACTTTAGCATCCTCCAATACTTTAACCTTTTGTTGTAAGAAATGAATCATATCACTAATATGTTCTGTTTCAGTATAAGGAGAAATTGAAAAGAATTTTGCAGCAGCGACTGGAATTTGTTGTTTTGTATCGCTAGTGCTAACAGTACAAACTCGGGTCGTATCACCAAAAAATACTTCGTCGCGACCTTCTCCTATAATCTCGAATAAAGAGGCGTTAATACCGTTAATATATTCAAGCTGGTCTTGCGTATAGTTACCAGACTGTTCGGTTTTCCAATTAAAGCCTTCAGGGTACAAACGAAAGGCAGTGACTGGTCCAATATTAGACTCATTGACTACTTGTAACATTGGAGTTTTCTCGGCTAACTGCGCACGGAATGCTAAATTTACACGTACATAATTAGCTAATATTTGTTGGTAGCCTTCTTTGCCAAACGCCTGTAATGCTGCATAAATAGCAATTGAACTACCCATTCGAGAGCACTCTAATGTATAGCCTGTGTGATAAGAGCCGTAACCTCGATTACCTACATAAGGTGTGTCGAAGTCCTCAATATCTAATAGCTGTAAATGTTTCCCTTCTTTAACTAAGAATAAGCTTGTTAAATACGGTGTTTGACCAAGCTTTTGGAAATCGAAGCAAAGGCTGTCTGCAATCGGGAGATATTGCAGACGTTCTCTAATTTGATTAAGTCCTTGTAAAACATCAGTTTCTAACTGAAGTGGGTTCGCCTTAAAATCATAATCGTTGAAAAATGCATAAAAACCACCTAAAGCTGAATCAGCGTGAATATGTATAGATTTTAAGGAATATTTTTGTTCAAGATCAGTTGTAACTTTTTTGATTGCTTGTACATCATCAATGGCAAATTGATCTGTCGCTCCTGTTGTTGCAACTACATACACCGGAATGCCACCATTTTCGATAACCTCAGTCATACGCATACGTAAGTCTTCGACATCAATTGAATGGTCTTTGCCAGCTTTAACACGTATTAAATGCTTGCTACCAATGCCGACTGCTTCAATTGATTTTAATAAGCTGTAATGAGCATTTTCTGAGGCGAAGCAATATAAATTATTGGGTACGCCATCTTCTTTTGCGTTAGGGAATTGTTTAGCGATCGCAAGACGTAGCCCACTAAAGACAGCCCCTTGTCCACCCCAAGTCGTATAACCAAAGCTTTGTGTATAGTCGTAGCCTACTAACTTCGACATCATTGCTACTACTTTTACCTCACATTCTGCAGCAGCAGGTCCGTATACATCCCATAGATTGTTACCGTTAAGTAGAGCATTAGTAAATTGGCCTAATATGCCAGGGATGCTCGCCATTGGTAAAACATTTGTGACAAAGTTGCGTGTATGGTAAGGATGTCCTTGCATCAATTTTATTAATTCATTTACAACCTGTTCAAGTCCGATACCGGAAGCCGGCACTTGATTTTCTTGCATTAACTCTTTATAGAAATTGTCTGAGCGTTCTTTCATCGGTCCAAGAGTTGTTGTTTTCGAATTTTTTAACTCATCTAACGAGGAAACAATTTTCTCCAATAGGGATAAAAAACTCTCTCTCTGTTCAATATTTCCATCTTCACTTTGGAACAATTGTTGGATTCTCTTCATATTCATCACCCTTTATAGTTCATATTTCCTCTATTTTTCGCAATATAAAAATAGTATATTTTGGTATGGATATAATAACATATTATAACAGAAAATGAATTTATATTTTTCTAGAAAAATAATTTAGATAGTTCTAAATAGTCTGATTTGTATTAGTGGGAAATGATGAGAAGGAATATGGTGATAGTTTTTTTGTAAATGTAGTATTTTCGAAGGGTTTTTATAATATTTTTAAGAGAAATATTGCGAAATCAACGAAAAGTATGCTTTATGAGAGTTTGAATTTTTTAATCATAAATACTATGACAAACATAATTTTGATTTAACTAAAAATGGTGAAAATTTTAACACTTTTTGACTATTGAAGGAGAGAATATATAAATATTTATCTGCTTTTTAAGTAAAAAGCGGATATAACATATTTTTTGAACTAATTACCGATCTGGTACAATAATGATATTTTTATATAAATGTAAATGGCTATTGTCCTGTTTTCAGAAGGACAATAGCCATTTATTTTTTCCAGATTATAATTCTATATCACAAAATGTAAAATATGTTTGACATAAATAAATGGGAATATTATGATAATGTATGTAAAACATGTTTTACATTTTTTGAGGAAGGTGCTAATTATGGAGAACATTATTAAAGAGGCTCGAAAGGCAAAGAAAATGTCTCAGGAGGACTTGGCTAAGGTATGTGGTGTTTCACGTCAAACGATAAATGCTATAGAAAACAATAAATATGATCCAAGCTTAGCCCTTGCCTTTCAATTAGCCTTTTGTCTGGGAGTGTCA
This sequence comes from Lysinibacillus sp. NPDC097231, assembly GCF_044761885.1. Classification (NCBI taxonomy): domain Bacteria; kingdom Bacillati; phylum Bacillota; class Bacilli; order Caryophanales; family Bacillaceae; genus Lysinibacillus; species Lysinibacillus sp. NPDC097231. The sequence goes on from NZ_JBIWDH010000018.1 coordinate 40,299, forward strand.
GTCGATCAATTATTTCAATATACGGGGAAAGGAAATGAGATTGAATGAAGAAAAAAAGAATAATTAGTTTGGTTTTTCTGATATTAGCAACAGTTTATTTGGGCGGTACATTACTTAGTTATGTTGTCATTGATGAACCTTATGGTGTAACAGAACTACTAGTTATCATTGCTATAGTTGTTGCATGGGGGCAGTTTTTTACATGGGGCACACGAGAAGAACTACAAAAAGACGAGATGGGTAAACAAATTGTACGAAATAGTGGATATATTAGTTATAATGTAGTTTTCTGGGCACTATTAATACTTTGGGTAGTGGATATTTTCTTTATTAATCATGGACAAAACTATACTTTATTTATTGCAGTTTGTATCGCATCCCTGACAAATCCATTACTTCAGTTTATTCACGTAAAGAAAAAAGTTGGCTAGGAGATCCTGGCCAACAGCTGATTAATTATTTGACATTCTTATAATTTTTGAAGCTCTTTAATAGTGACAAATTTATAGCCGCTTTTAGATAAAGTTTGTAAAATCCCTTCAATCGCTTGCAATTCATTGCCAGTATCATCATACATTGGGTGCATTAATATAATAGAGCCTGGTTGGATATTTTCTTGAACATATTTGATTTTCTCATTGACCGCTGAGTAATATGAATCAGGCTCTAAATTCCACGTAATCGTATCGCGATTATTTTTGCTTAAGTAATAGGGGAATCCGATTAATTTTTTGCCATATGGCGGTCGTATAGATGGCGTTTCTGTATAGCCTATACTTTCAATTAGTTCATCTGTTTTTTCAATTTCATTTTTGTAAAAGACAGGACTTTTAAATATCATGCGTTTGTGTGAGTACGTATGATTCCCAATTTGGTGACCTGCACTGACAATTTTTTTAGCTTCCTCTGAATTTTCCTCAATATCCTTCCCAATTAGAAAAAAAGTTGCTTTAGCATTGTAGTCATCTAATAAAGATAAAATTGCGCTGACATTTTTAGTAGGGCCGTCATCGAATGTTAATGCGACAACCTTCTCCTGTGTTTTGACATGTGAGGTAATACTACCAAATAGTTGATAGTTCCTAGCGTTCATTAATGTATATGTAGCAACTGCTAAAACAGCAATGAATACAAGACCAAATCCTAAATAAGCAATTCTTTTTTTCAGAACAATCCCTCCTTGTACTTTTAGAATTCAGACGTTGTCACAGCATGCTTCCAATTCGATAGTATACCCTAATGAAATTTTGACACAATGTTTTTGTGAAAATAAAATTTCAATAATTTCTTATGTCATAAACCATACTATATTTGAGGTGAAAAAATGTATAAATTGTTATCACACAATGATTTAGATGGAGTAGGGTGCGGGATTTTAGCGAAGCTTGCTTTTGAAGACCAAGCAAAGGTAAGGTACAACTCAATTTCTTCGCTTGACCGCGAGATTGAGTACTTTTTAGAGCATGACCAGCAAGATATGTTTTTGTTTATTACTGATCTGTCTCCAAGCGAAGAAAATGAAAAAAGATTGAACGATTTTTATAACGCGACTGGTAATGTACAACTACTTGATCATCATAAAACAGCTAATCATTTGAATGATTATCAGTGGGCTAAAGTATTAGTAGAAGATGAAAAAGGATGTTTAAATTCAGCAACGTCCTTATTTTATAAGTACCTAGTGACACATGGGTTATTGGAAAAAACGAATGTCATCACAGAATTTGTAGAGTTGGTTAGACAGTACGATACTTGGGAATGGGAGAAAAACAACAATCAGCAAGCGCATCGGCTAAATACACTCTTTTTTTTAGTGTCGATTGAAGAATTTGAGGAAAAAATGCTTGAACGTTTAAAGACAAGTGAGCATTTTGACTTTGATGAATTTGAAATGAAAATTTTAAATATGGAAGAAGATAAAATTGAACGTTATATCCGCCGAAAAAGAAGAGAACTTGTACAAACGGCAATGGGAGAATACTTTGTAGGAGTAGTTTATGCGGAATCCTACCATTCTGAGCTTGGCAATGAATTAGGAAAAGAAAATGTACATCTTGATTTTATTGCTATATTAAATATGGGAGGCAAAAAAATTTCCTTTCGTACAATCCATAATCACATCGATGTTTCGGCGATTGCAGAAGACTTCGGAGGTGGCGGGCACCAGAAGGCAGCTGGTTGTACTTTAACCGATGTAGCTTATGAGCAGTTTGTGGCCCAAACATTTCATATAAAACCAATCCCAGAGGACGCGAAACGAAATCGCTATAATGTAAGGTTTTCTTTATTTGGGGCATTATATAAAAATCTAGAGGATGAGATATTTTTACTATATCCAATAACAGATGTTGATTGGATAATGGAAAAAAATAAACTTCCATTAGATCATATTTTTACGAGCTTTAATGAAGCGGAATGGTTTTTAAAAAGAAATTATCAAGCATGGTTAGTTAAAGACGATTTATTTGTTGAGTATTTAAAGGAGGAAACGAAAAAAACTCGTTACCATAAAGGAATGTGAATAATTCCTTTAGATACATATTTATAGGCGGCATAGATGTTTGAGGTTATATAATGATCAACGGATAACTACAATATAAAAAAGCATTTATGTATAAACTTTCTAAAAATGAGGTGTACATGTTGTCTAGTGATATGCTTCTAGTTGATGTCCAGCCTAAGAGGAATCGAGTGCGCAAAATATGGTTTATTGTAGTGCTGTTATTATTGATTGCTACATCTGTAATTGTTTTTTATTTTCTGTTCAATAAGGACTTGAACTTGAACTTTGAAGCTTACAAAACGGTTGTCGGTAAAACCACTGAAAATAGCTTAGGTCGTTTAACATTAAATGAAGTGATGATTGATGATAATCAGATATTATTGAATGCTACCTTTAAACCAGTTAAGGACCTAAATTTCGATCATCAAATTTTTTTCTTTCCGCAGGTGCTTGTGAATGGAAAAGAATTTACAGTCAGAAATGGCGGACAGTCCATGGCCCAATCAGATAAAATCTATACCATCTATAGTAGTGTGAAATTAAGTGATCTACCCAAAGATGAAATATTAAAATTAGATATTCGCTATAACGACTGGAACGGGGAAAAACCGATTAATGAACCGTGGGAATTTCAGGTGGAAGCCTCACAAAAGCAATTACAAAAGGATCGAAAAGTCTTCTCTGTTGAGGAAAAGGTAAAGATGTTGACTGGTCAAGAAATAACGATAGAAAAAGTTATTTCTACACCAATATCAACCACGATTTACTTTCATTCTGAAAAGGCCCTATTACATGAAGTCATAAAATTTAAAATTCAATCAGCATCAGGGGAAATATGGAATCTTAACTCAGCCTATCCTTTAGATGTTGAATATAAAAAATGGGGTGTCCGCCTCGATGCATTATATTTAACGGAGAATAGCTACAAGCTAATTCCAGTTGCTGCAGATGGAAGCGAAATTCATTCAACCATTAAACTTAAAGTAAAATAGAGGTAGATATGTTATATGCAAATTTTAACAAATTCCCCTTTTACATTTTACTTTACAAAACTTTAACCTTAAAGAATGGTCACTCCGTGTAAAATTAAGAGTAATAACATGGAAAGTAGTGAAGGTATTGCGAAGGTTATGGGAGATATTTTTAGTTTCCTTTAAATTAGGTTGTACATCCTTTGGGGGACCAACTGCACATTTAGGATATTTTCAAAATGAGTATGTTCAAAAACGAAAATGGTTATCGGATAATGATTACAGTCAGCTAGTTGGGCTTAGTCAATTTTTACCTGGACCAGCATCGAGCCAGGTAGGGATGGGTATTGGTTTATTACGAGGCGGGGTGTTAGGGAGTGTTGTGTCATTTCTTGGTTTTACATTACCATCAGTTTTGCTACTTATGGCATTCGCCTATTTTTCAACACAGACAGGGGTGGATATGGGCTGGATTCATGGCTTAAAATTAGTGGCGGTTGCCATTGTTGCACAAGCTATTTTCGATATGTCCAAAAAATTAATTCCTAGTATTCGTCATTTGATTATTGCCTTGTTGGCACTTGTAGTAGTACTTTTATGGATTCATCCACTAGCACAGGTAACGGCTATTACGGTGGCTGCTTTAATAGGTTATCAATTTTTTAAGAACAGCAGAGCGTTGGATGACTTAATAGAGAAGCCATCACCGATATCAAAAAAGGCTGGTGTCATCTTTTTAGTGCTGTTTGTGATATTGCTTATTGGTTTACCAGTTGCAAATTCATTTATTCAACATGAATGGTTTATGATGATTGAAAAGTTTTATTTATCGGGTGCATTAGTGTTTGGTGGAGGCCATGTTGTATTGCCATTACTAGATGCACAGTTTGTTCAAAGTGGATTAATGAGTTCTTCTGATTTTTTAGCAGGTTACGGAATGACACAGGCAGTCCCGGGTCCATTATTTACGTTTGCTTCCTATATTGGTATGGTCATTGCTGGAGTACCAGGGGCCATTATAGCCACATTAGCTATTTTTCTACCAGCTTTTTTGCTTATAGTAGGGGCGATGCCTTTTTGGTTAACACTTAATCGTTTCGCAGGATTAAGAGGGGCGATGGCTGGTGCAAATGCTGCGGTTGTTGGCATATTAAGTGCAGCTTTTATTCATCCTATTGTTACACAAACAATTCATAATGGAGTAGATATATTGATAGCAGCTGTTTTTTTAGGGTGCTTAATTCGTTGGAAAATCCAACCTTATTTACTTGTACTAATTGGTATATGTGTAGGAATCATATTTTTTTAAGAGTATCCATTAAAAATTTTATGTTAATGAAATTAAAGTGATCTATTAAATAATAATATGATTTTTCGGCAAAAGAGAGTCGATTTAAATGTGTATCTTATTGTATCTACGTTTATAGTGATAAATTGATAGTGGAGTAAATGTACAAAATGAAACGTTAGAAACAAATGTTTTCTGTGCGAAAGCGAAGCGACAGCAACAAATGTTTTCTGTGCGAAAGCGAAGCGACAGCAACAAATGTTTTCTGTGCGAAAGCGAAGCGTCAGCAACGAAGTGAGTAGCCTGGATCGGTAATCATCTCATTTAAAGTGCTCGATATTTCCAAAGAATTCCAATATCATTTTGTTTTGCAATACTATGAAAAATCAAAACCACCCATTCTGTGGTTTTGATTTTTTTATTAGATGGATTCATGGCGTTCCCTTCCGCGTTTGTTTATAATGAGGAAATGGAAAAAGACTTAGCGAGAAAGAAGGGATAGCTATGGCACGAGGTGTTTACATTCATATTCCTTTTTGTCATCAAATCTGTAACTATTGTGATTTCAACAAATTTTATTTTAAAAATCAACCTGTTGATGAATATATAGATATGCTAGGCAAGGAGATGGAGCTTGCGACAAAGAAATATCCTGAAAGTTTTACACAAATCGAAACCATATTTCTTGGTGGCGGTACACCAACAGCATTATCGCCTAAGCAATTAGAGAAACTTCTTAAGCTTATTCGTACGTATATTCCGATGGATAGTGTGACAGAATTTACATCAGAGGCAAATCCGGACGAGCTATCAAAGGCAAAATTACAGGCATTGCTTGATGGTGGTGTAAATCGTTTAAGTATGGGAGTACAATCCTTCGATCAAGAGCTATTAAAGAAAATTGGTCGCACACATAGTAACGAACACGTTTATGAAACAATTGCCTTGGCCAAAGAGGTAGGTTTCAGAAATATTAGCCTAGATTTAATGTATGGTTTACCTGGCCAAACGATGGCACAATGGAAGGACTCCTTAGACAAAGCGTTTGCACTTAATTTACCACATTTTTCAGCCTATTCGCTGATTGTGGAACCAAAAACGATTTTTTATAACCAATACACAAAAGGTAAGCTCCATTTACCAACTGAAGATCTTGAAGCGGATATGTATGATGTGCTTATGAATCAGATGGAAGCACATGGACTTCAGCAATACGAAATCAGCAACTTTGCACAATCTGGTTCCAGTTCTAGACATAACAAAATTTACTGGGAAAACGATGAGTATGCAGGTTTTGGTGCTGGTGCACATGGATATCTAGCTGGCACACGTTATTCAAATCATGGCCCATTGAAAAAGTATATGGAGGCTGTGAATGCAGGAGAGCTACCAATTGTTTATGAACATGTTGTAACAAAGAATGAGAAACGAGAAGAGCAAATGTTTTTAGGCCTGCGTAAAACGAGAGGAATAACACACACTATATATGAAGAAAAATTTCATGAACCGATGTATGTACGTTACGGTCATGTCATAGAAAAGTTAGTTTCAGAAGATCTTTTGGAACATGATACGATTGGAATTCGTCTTACGCGAAATGGCCGTTTTGTAGGTAATGAAGTATTTCAACAATTTTTGCTAGAAGATTGAGCGATATCGTTGACATAAAATGTGGTATTTGATAACTTATTAATAGTATTAGCACTCCTCTTAGTCGAGTGCTAACAGAGGTGATGATCATGCTAACAAATCGGCAATTACAGATTTTGCAAGTAATTGTGGACGACTTTATTTTGTCTGCACAGCCGGTAGGTTCTCGCCAAATCTCCAAAAAACAAGGGATTACATTTAGTCCAGCCACTATTCGAAATGAAATGGCGGATTTGGAGGAATTAGGCTTTTTAGAAAAAACGCACACTTCCTCTGGTCGAGTGCCTTCGGAAAAGGGTTACAGATTTTATGTAGATCATTTGTTGAGTCCCCAAGGCATTAATTCTAGGGACATCCAACAAATTCAATCAATTTTCAATGATCGTCTAGTAGAAGTAGAGCATATCATCCGAAAGTCAGCCAATATTTTATCAGAGCTGACATCGTATACTACGATACTTTTAGGTCCTGATGTCCAAAGACATCGTGTCAAAAGATTTACTATTGTGCCTCTCTCTAGCGATGCAGCAGTAGCGATTATCGTTACGAATAACGGGCATGTTGAAAATCGCATGTTTAGCTTACCTCCTGATTTTACCGCTTCTGAATTAGAGAAGATGGTTAATATTTTAAATGAACGCATAATCGGTGTGTCATTAGAAGACCTTCATACAAAGCTCGAGGCTGAAGTGCTAGCAGTTTTACAGCAGCATGTGAGATCTGCGGATGATTTTATTCGCTCACTCGTTACAGCGACGATGCATAATTCAGAAAGTAAAATTTTCTATGGTGGTAAAACTAATATGTTCAACCAACCGGAATTCCACGATTTAAATAAAGTCCGTATGATTTTAGACTTAATGGAGACGACTAGCCAAGTGCAGTCACTTTTCCATCCAAATGAGGCGGGCATTCAAATTCGTATAGGCTCAGAAAATAAACAGCTAGAAATGGAAAATTGTAGTGTCATTACGACCACTTATTCAATTGGTGAAGATCAGCAAGGGGCCATTGCTATCATTGGTCCAACGCGCATGGATTATAAGCGCGTGGTAGCTTTACTAGACGTATTGCGCATGGATTTATCACAGGCCTTTATGAAGAATCGTAGTGATTGATAATGAGGAGGATTCAAGTGACTGAAACAACTAAAAACAAAGATCTTGTACAAGAAGTGCAAGCTGAGGATGCTTCTACAGAAGTAGAAGGAACAGAAGTTAAAGAAGAACAAGAAGCTACATTAACCATCGAAGAACAGTACGAAGCGAAGATTGCTGATTTACAAGCGAAGCTAGCAGATGAGGAAAATCGTCATCTACGCTTACGTGCTGACTTTGATAATATGCGCCGTCGCACTCAACTTGATCGTGAGGCTGCTGAAAAATACCGTGCACAAAGCTTGCTATCAGATTTATTACCGATATTAGATAATTTTGAACGTGCCTTACAAGTTGAAGCGACTTCAGAAGAAACCACTTCTATCGTAAAAGGTATTGAAATGGTATACCGTTCCCTGTTAGAAGCGGCGGAGAAGGAAGGATTACAAGTTATTAAAGCTGAAGGTGAGCAATTTGATCCAAATATCCACCAAGCTGTCATGCAGGAACAAGATAGTGAAAAAGAGACGGGTGTTGTCGTACGCGAGCTTCAAAAAGGGTATATGTTAAAGGATCGTGTATTACGCCCAACAATGGTATCAGTGAACGAATAGTCTATGCACTATTTAATCAATTAAATTTATTTAGAAAACGTGTTATTTGCGTTTAAATAATAGGAGGAAATTTTAATGAGCAAAATTATTGGTATTGACTTAGGAACAACAAACTCTTGTGTTTCTGTACTTGAAGGTGGAGAACCAAAAGTAATTCCAAACCCAGAAGGAAATCGTACAACACCATCTGTTGTCGCATTTAAAAATGGAGAACGTCAAGTTGGTGAAGTAGCAAAACGTCAATCAGTTACAAACCCTAACACAATTATTTCAATTAAATCTAAAATGGGTACATCTGAAAAGGTGAAAGTAGAAGATAAAGATTACACACCACAAGAAGTATCTGCAATGATTCTTCAATACTTAAAAGGTTATGCTGAAGATTACTTAGGTGAAAAAGTAACAAAAGCAGTTATTACAGTACCTGCTTACTTCAACGATGCTCAACGTCAAGCTACAAAAGATGCTGGTAAAATCGCTGGTCTAGAAGTAGAGCGTATTATCAACGAGCCAACTGCTGCTGCACTTGCTTACGGTTTAGATAAACAAGATCAAGATCAAAAAGTTTTAGTATTTGACCTTGGTGGTGGTACATTTGACGTATCTATTCTTGAATTAGGTGACGGTGTATTTGAAGTATTAGCAACTGCTGGTGATAACAAACTAGGTGGGGACGATTTCGACGACGCTATCATCGAATATCTTGTAGCTGAATTCAAAAAAGAAAATGGCATTGACCTTTCTAAAGATAAAATGGCTATGCAACGTCTAAAAGATGCAGCTGAAAAAGCGAAAAAAGATTTATCTGGTGTAACATCTACTCAAATCTCTTTACCATTCATCACTGCTGGTGAGGCGGGACCATTACACTTAGAAATTTCTTTAACTCGTGCTAAATTCGACGAAATTACATTACCATTAGTAAACCGTACAGTAGGTCCAGTACGTCAAGCGTTATCTGATGCAGGTCTTTCAACATCTGAAATTGACCAAGTAATCTTAGTTGGTGGTTCTACTCGTATTCCAGCTGTACAAGAAGCTGTACGTAAAGAAACTAATAAAGAACCACACCGCGGTGTAAACCCTGACGAAGTAGTAGCAATGGGTGCTGCAGTTCAAGGCGGCGTATTAACTGGTGATGTTAAAGACGTAGTTTTACTTGACGTAACTCCACTTTCATTAGGTATCGAAACAATGGGTGGCGTATTCACAAAATTAATTGACCGTAATACTACGATCCCAACATCTAAATCACAAGTATTCTCAACTGCAGCTGACAACCAGCCAGCAGTAGACATTCACGTACTACAAGGTGAACGTTCAATGGCAGCTGACAACAAAACATTAGGTCGCTTCCAATTATCAGATATTCCACCAGCACCACGTGGTATTCCGCAAATCGAAGTAACATTCGATATTGATAAAAATGGTATCGTATCTGTTAAAGCGAAAGATCTAGGTACAAACAAAGAACAAACAATTGTTATCCAATCTGATTCTGGTTTATCTGATGATGAAATTGAACGTATGGTAAAAGATGCTGAGGCGAATGCTGAGGCAGATGCTAAACGCAAAGAAGAAGCAGATCTTCGTAACGAAGCAGATCAACTAGTGTTCCAAGTTGACAAAACAATTGCTGACTTAGGCGAACAAATTACAGAAGACGAGAAAAAATCTGTTGAAGATGCTCGTGATGAACTTAAAAAAGCGCTTGAAGCTGGTGAATTAGAAGGCATTAAAACTGCTAAAGAAAAATTAGAAGGCGTATTACAGCCATTAGTAATGAAAGTATATGAACAAGCTGCAGCAGCTGCTCAAGCAGCTCAAGGTGGCGATGCAGGTGCAGATGCTGGCGCTGGTAAAAAAGACGACGGTATTGTAGATGCTGACTTTGAAGAAGTAAAAGACGATAAATAATAGATAGTAGCACAGTTAAGTGAAAAAGCCAAAGACCGCTTGCGGCTTTGGCTTTTCTCTTTATCTTCATTCAGCAGAAGACTCCCACCTCTACAGGTGGTGAGATGAATGCAGTTTTGGTTCCTTTTCAGTGGGTGTTCAAACACCTACTGAAATAGAGGAACTCAGGCTAAGAACTTCACATCCTATGAAAACGCCTGAGTGACCAACATCACGTTGGCCCAAAGCCTCCGGCGGATGTCACGGATTTTCAAAGGAATGAATTGTGCAGGCACAATTCAAAATCCGGACGCAATTACGCCAAGGCGAAATTGATTTAAAGACTTGGCTAATAGGATGTTCTTGACACAAAAAGAATGCACATTTCATAGACTTGCTGCATAGGTTAACTGCGAGAAAAGTGAAATGACTTGAGATGCTACATTTTTACTTAATAATTAGGAAAAATAGAGGCAGTTTTTTTAACTGCATGGTACAATAGATTTTATGCAAAAAGAGCGGAGTGTGAATCATGGAGAAACGCGATTACTACGAGGTGCTTGGTTTAACGAAATCGGCTTCAAAAGATGACATTAAAAAAGCATACCGTAAATTATCAAAGCAATACCATCCTGACCTTAATAAAGAGCCAGGTGCAGATGAAAAATTCAAAGAAATCGCTGAGGCTTATGAAGTATTAAGTGACGATCAGAAAAAAGCGCGCTATGATCAATTTGGCCACGAGGATCCAAATGCAGGCTTTGGTGGTGGATTCGGAGGCGGCGGCTTTGGCGGCTTCGAGGATATTTTCAGCTCGTTCTTTGGTGGTGGAGGTCGCCGTCAGGACCCGAATGCACCACGCAAGGGTGATGACCTACAATATCGTATGAATATTAAATTTGAGGAAGCGATTTTTGGAAAAGAAACAGAAATCGAAATTCCAAAAGATGAAACGTGTGATACTTGCCACGGTTCAGGCGCAAAACAAGGTACTCAACCGGAAACATGTTCAACATGTAAAGGTGCTGGTCAAGTAAATCAAGCAGTCGATACACCATTTGGTCGAATGATGAATCGTCGTACTTGTTCGACATGTCATGGTACGGGCAAAATCATTAAAGAAAAATGTTCGACATGTCGTGGCGAAGGAAAAGTTCAAATACGTAAGAAAATCAAAGTAACGATTCCCGCAGGTGTCGATGATGGTCAACAAATTCGTGTATCTGGTCAAGGTGAACCAGGTATAAACGGAGGACCAGCGGGAGATTTATATATTATGTTCCGCGTTCAAGGACACAATGAGTTTGAGCGAGATGGAGACGATATTTACTACGAGCTAAAACTAACATTCCCGCAAGCAGCTCTTGGTGATGAAATAGAAGTACCGACTGTGCATGGAAAAGTAAAATTACGTATTCCTGCCGGCACACAGTCAGGCGCGCAATTCCGCCTAAAAGATAAAGGTGTTAAAAATGTCCATGGCTATGGCACAGGTAATCAATATGTAACTGTAAAAGTTATCACACCAGAAAAATTGACAGAAAGACAAAAACAGTTACTACGTGAATTTGCAGAAATTAGTGGCGATATTCCTGAAGAACAAGGAAGCTCACTATTCGATAAAATCAAGAAAAAATTCCAAGGTGAATAATTAGAGGAGCTGAAGAGCTACGTGAAGTGGTCAGAATTATCCATTCATACAAAAAATGAAGCGGTAGAAGCAATTTCGAATATTTTGCATGAAGCAGGTGCAAGTGGTGTTGTTATTGAGGATTCTACTGAATTTGCTAAGCCACGAGAAGATCAGTATGGTGAAATTTATGCGCTAAATGAAGAGGATTTTCCGAAAGATGGTGTTATTGTCAAGGCTTACTTATCGGAGTCTAGTTTTTTAAATGAAACAGTCGAAGAAATTAAAGCGGCTATAACAAATCTAACGAACTTTAACATCGATATTGGTGAGAATGTTGTATCGATTGTAGAAGTAAATGAGGAAGACTGGGCGACAGCATGGAAACAATACTATCATCCTGTAAAAATTTCTGAACGCTTTACAATTGTACCAACTTGGGAAGACTATACACCAGTATCAACAGATGAATTAATTATAGAATTAGATCCTGGTATGGCGTTTGGTACAGGAACACACCCAACAACTGTTATGTGCTTACAAGGGCTTGAGAAGGTTGTACATGAGGGAGACACAGTCATAGATATTGGTACTGGTTCAGGTGTCCTTTCTATTGGCGCAGCATTACTTGGAGCTAAAAGTGTACATGCGCTTGATTTAGATGAAGTAGCTGTACGTTCAGCACAAGAGAACATTGTGTTAAACAAAGTAGACGATAAAGTATCTGTATTCCATGGAAACCTATTGGATACTGTTAAGGAACCGGCTGATGTTGTTGTGGCCAATATCTTAGCAGAAATTATTATGTCCTTTACTGACGATGCATTTTCAATTGTCAAACCAGGTGGATTATATGTCACTTCAGGCATCATCGGCGCAAAACGTGATGATGTAAAAGCAGCACTGGAAGCTTCAGGCTTTGTCATCGAAGAAGTATTACTAATGGAAGATTGGGTTGCTATCATTGCCCGACGCCCACAATAAATTGACTAAGGAAGCGCCAAAATCGTGAGCCGAGTGCTTGCGATTTGGCGTTTTTCTTCCATAAAGGAGTGTGAAACATGCAGCGTTATTTTATTGAGACCATAGAGGAAGCACGTATTGGTGGAGAGGATGCACGACATATTGAGCGGGTAATGCGTATGAAAGAGGGCGACAAAATCGTTGTAGTTGCACAAAATACCGCCCATATTTGTGAAATTATAGCCTTTGAAGCTGATGAAGTGCACCTTCAAACAACAGGTGAAATTGTTCCATCTCCAGAGTTACCTGTTCATGTAACAGTGGCATGTGGTTTGCCGAAGGGCGATAAACTAGAACTTATTACACAAAAGGCAACAGAGCTTGGAATGTTTGCCCTGTTGCCTTTTGAAGCGGAGCGTTCCATCGTAAAATGGGATAAAAAGAAGGGTGCCAAAAAGCAAGAGCGTCTACAAAAAATTGCAAAAGAAGCAGCTGAGCAATCCCATCGTACACATATTCCAGAAATTTATGAACCAATTTCTTTTAAACAACTAGTGGAACAAGTGGGCAATTTTGATGTTGTTTTTATAGCAGATGAAGAGGATGCAAAAGCAGAAAAACGCACTAGGTTTTCGGAGAAGCTTAAAAACGTGAATGACAAAAAGTCGAAATCAATACTTATTATCTTTGGTCCTGAAGGCGGCATTTCACGAAAAGAAGCAGATGCGCTGCTTGAAGCCGGTGTCCAAACTATGTCATTAGGACCTCGAATTTTACGAGCAGAAACGGCGCCGCTCTATGCACTTTCTGCAATATCTTATGAATTTGAATAAAATAAGCATTTAGCCATGTCAAAAGAGATTTTTCATACATCTGGTTGTATATTAGTAAATGGCATTTTGATTGCGTATAATTGCAGTGGTGGCAAGGTTAGAGAGTAGGCAAAATACACGCTTAATGACTGTTAATATTAAATCCTATCAAAAGAAGCCGATTCAAAAAATTTTGAATCGGCTTTACTTCATGCAAATCCTCATAACGTGCCGTGATATGACAACCTAACTGTGAAAATCTGTTATTCTAATCTTGAGTAAGTAATTCATAATAATCTTTCTTTTTATATAATCCAGGTTGAGGAGAACAGAATAATTAAATTTTAGAAGGGAAAGCAAATGAATAAATTAATGATCTCATTAACTTTTTTGTAATTGCTGCTATGATCTATTGTCTACTTTAATAGCAAGGTTTATATACTTTTTCTTTTCCTGAATTATTTAATATTCGTTTACTTGAACTAGGTAAAATACCAATTACAATTTCAATAGTAGCTTTTAGTATTGGGGATGGATTCGGCATTTTACACTTACGGGAAATTAACTAAAAACATAAATTGGGAAAAGATAAGCGAGTATTTCATTTATCTAATTGCCCAGCATTCAAGCAAGGACCAAGTATTGGAAAGCTTTAAAATATGTAAAAAAGAGTACCTGGCATTTTGTGTTCAGCTCAAAAATCCGATTTTTTAATATCAGTAAAAAAACTAGTATACACGTCTATTCATAGAGTTAATTGCTACATATTCTATACGGAGAGCTCTCAAAAACTACAAAATGAAACGAGGGAAATTTTTTGAGTAATCAATTAGATCCAATCCAATCTTGTCCAGTAACATCAACAGAACAAATACCATTAACTACTGCTACTACTCCACTAATCGCTACACCGGTAACGACTCCAACTATTAAAGTTCCAGTTGTACTGGCAGAACCAACACTTCAAATAGTTGTGGAGGCAGATATTCCTCTTACTCCTGCAGCAACTGAAATCAAAAGAGTGAAAAAAAATGTATTCCTAAATCAAGTTAAATTAGTACCAGTGAGATTTACACGTATTGATGGCACTGACTTTTTTATGGTAACAAGGGCTAAATTATTTGTGGCAGGACATATTCGCAAAAATATAGAATATGCTTCAGCAGAGTGTAACGGTGCGCTCCAAGATAGAATTGCCGATGTTCAGTTTTCTGGTTTTACAGACCTTACTTTCCCACAAATAGCAGGAGGAGCTTTTCCAACTTTAGGAATTTCTGAGTTTGCCGAAGCGAACTTCCTTAATGAAACTACGCAAATGGATGCTCGATTGGATAAGGCATTCTTCCAAAATCTCGTTAAATACAATGAACAACCATTTGGCGAATTAGTAGCTGCAAACTTCTTTGAACTTGATTTTTCACCAATTATGGCAGATCCAGAAGGCACTTTCGACACATTACGTGAAAAAATCGTACTAGAGCTTACTGTAAAAGTACTGCAAGTTCAACAAATCCGCCTTGGAGCAGGCACTAATGTAATAACTCCTAATCTTTTAGGGCTTACTCCTCCAGTTAGTCCATAATAGATCCTCAAGTTATTCCTCCTACTGGATCTTGTTAATCTCTAATTTTTAGAGGAGAAAATTAGAAGTTGGCAGTTGATAAATCGAATTTTCAACTGCCATTCTTCTATAATAAACAGTAAAAAAACTAGTATACACGTCCATTCATAGAGTTAATTGCTACATATTCTATATGTAGAGCTCTCAAAAACTACAAAATGAAACGAGGGAAATTTTTTGAGTAATCAATTAGATCCAATCCAATCTTGTCCAGTAACATCAACAGAACAAATACCATTAACTACTGCTACTACTCCACTAGTCGCTACACCGGTAACGACTCCAACTATTAAAGTTCCAGTTGTACTGGCAGAACCAACACTTCAAATAGTTGTGGAGGCAGATATTCCACTTACTCCTGCAGCAACTGAAATCAAAAGAGTGAAAAAAAATGTATTCCTAAATCAAGTTAAATTAGTACCGGTTAGATTTACACGTATTAATGGCACTGACTTTTTTATGGTAACAAGGGCTAAATTATTTGTAGCAGGACATATTCGCAAAAATATAGAATATGCTTCAGCAGAGTGTAACGGTGCGCTCCAAGATAGAATTGCCGATGTTCAGTTTTCTGGTTTTACAGACCTTACTTTCCCACAAGTAGCAGGAGGTGCTTTTCCAACTTTAGGAATTTCTGAGTTTGCCGAAGCGAACTTCCTTAATGAAACTACGCAAATGGATGCTCGATTGGATAAGGCATTCTTCCAAAATCTCGTTAAATACAATGAACAACCATTTGGCGAATTAGTAGCTGCAAACTTCTTTGAACTTGATTTTTCACCAATTATGGTAGATCCAGAAGGCACTTTCGACACATTACGTGAAAAAATCGTACTAGAGCTTACTGTAAAAGTACTGCAAGTTCAACAAATCCGTCTTGGAACAGGCATTAATGTAATAACGCCTAATCTTACAGGGCTTACTCCTCCAGTTAGTCCTCCTGTAACTCCTCCAGTTAGTCCTCCTACAGAATCTTGTTAACCTCTAATTTTCAGAGGAGGAAATTAGAGATAAAAGGTCATTTGAGGGTACTGAAAAAAAGCTGGCAGTTGAAAATTCGATTAAATCGAATTTTCAACTGCATTTTTTCTATAATAATATCGATCGTAAATGCATTAATAGGTGCTATCAAAATAATCTGGTTGAAGAAAATAATGTAAAGATAAAATTTTAGTTTTTACTAAGCAATCGTCTCTCAAACGCATTAGTAGCTCAATTGCTACTGAGATTTTTGATAGTACTCGGTGACAAAAGTAAAAGTAATGCATAAAATGGATTGTAATTATAAGTGCAACACTTAGCTCAAATTAAAAGTAGCTCATCATGATATCGTTTGAATTTTATTTGCCGAAATTTAGAAAAATGAGGTATTCATTTTAAGCTACATCCATCAAATCTTCGAGCAAAATAAAAGCAAAAGTGTTTAGCTGTTATCAGATATTAGAAAAGGAAATCGCTGTTTTTTTAACCAATCTATTCATCACGGTAAGTGGAAGAAATAAAAAATGAAAAATTGGTTACTTCGTGAGTTTTCCCTGAAGAAAACAGATTTTGAACAAGTCTCTCTAGAAGAATTCATAAAATTTATCACAGAAAATAAATCGACCAAAAAGACTTCTTGGCTGGAAAAATGCGTAAGAATTTTTACGGATTAACGGTTGCACTTTATTTGTCAAAACATTATTTGGGAGTGAACTAATGAAAACTCCATGGATTAATTATAGAGAGATGAAAGAAATAAGTTCCAAGCAAAAAGTTTTTGTCTATTGTAATAACCTCTTTACTCTAGAAAAAGAAGATGAACCTAACCTTGCAGCACATCTAGATCCCGATCGTGAGTTACTCATTCCTTCTGAAGTTAATGCTGAGGATGAAATAAATGATCTTCTTGATATAGAAGAGGCGGATGAAACCAATTCTGTAGAGGAACAGGAACCTGCAGCGCATCTAGTTTCCAATTGTGAGCTACTTATCCCTTCTGAAATTGATGTTGAGGATGAAATGAATGACCTTCTTGATATAGAAGAGGCGGATGAAACCATTTCTGTAGAGGAACAGGAACTTGCAGCGCATTTAGTTTCCAATTGTGAGCTACTTATCCCTTCTGAAATTGATGTTGAGGATGAAATGAATGACCCGATTGATATAGATGAGGTAGAAGGAACCAATCTTGTGGAAGAACAGGATTTTGCACCTCAACTAGACTCTAATCATGACTTTTTAAGTCCTTCTAAATACAACGGGGATGATAAAATTATTAGTCCTATTGATACAGAAGAGTTGGAAAAACCCAATCCTACAGGTCATGAGAGTACATCTACGGGGTCAGTGCAAGGAACAGTACGTTCTATTACGAATAAAATTCTAATTTCTACTCACGTGGAAATTGATGATTTTCTTCATGCTCCTATATGTGGTGAGATCGTTAAAAATACAATTGATTTTCTTGATCTAGACAATCATCTTACTCCTCAATTTGAAACCAAGCTATTTAATACTACAACAGATTATCCTGAACTGCCTGAATGTCGTTTGGTCCGCTCGAAATTTCATGAAGTTATATTTTTAATGAGAACTAATACTTATGGTGATAAGAATAATCAGAAGAGTTATCCATCTAAATCAGTTGGAATTCCCTTACATAACACAAGATCAATTAAACAAGGAGAAATGAATAATCACTCTTACAGTTCCGATGACATTATACACATTAGAGCTCCAGTTGTAGTAGGCGAATATAAAATGGAAATATGCCTTGAAGAGAATATCGTATTTGAAAAAGGAATTGTGGGAGTTAAAGATATCTCGAATGAGGTAGTATTAACCGATTGCAGATTCGTTCCTAATCAGTTTTCTCAATCATTAGGTAATGGGACATGTTCAGCATTGAGGGGGAATTTATATATTGAAGGTTATATTCATCAGAGTATTGAATATACTGCATCTCACACTGGGGATGCAGTACCTGCACAAACTGAGTCATTAAATCATTCAAATCAAATGTGTCAAAACATAGTATTAGAATTAGTCATTCATATGCTACAAGCACAGAAAATTCGAGTGCCAAGGATCTAGAGGATACTTGGACCTTATCTCTCTGCTCAAAAGTCCCTTTTTAAAATTTTTTTAGCAACTTTTTGTATCGAAAGCGTAGCGACATGTACAGAAGCCTCTCACCTCTATAGGTGGTGAGATGAATGCGGGTTTAAGTTACTTTTCAGCGGGTGTACAAACATCCGCTGAAATAGAGGAACTCATTCTAAGAACGCCACGTCCTGTAGCAATTTATCTGTGCGAAAGCGACAACAACACACGACTGAGTGACCAACATCATGCCGCTGACGCTTCTCCTCGCACAAAAAACATCTGTTGCTGCCGCTACATTAACACTACGCTTTCTCACAAAAAACATCTGTTGCTATCGCTACGTTAACACTACGCTTTCGCACAAAAAACATCTGTTGCTATCGCTACGTTAACACTACGCTTTCGCACAAAAAACATCTGTTGCTGTCGCTACATTAACACTACGCTTTCGCACAAAAAACATAAAAACCAGTATATACGTCCATATATAGGTTAAATATCTACATATTCTAGCGATATGAGTGTTCTCATAAAAAAAATGAAAAGAGGGATTTTTTTGAGTGAACAATTAGATAATCAATTAGATAATCAGGTCAGTCATAAGGAACCTTGTCCAGTAGCATCAACTGAACAGATTCCATTGAATAGTGAGATTACTCCAGTAGTCGCTACACCGCTTGTTACTCCAACTATTAAAGTTCCAGTTGTACTTGCAGAACCAACACTTCAAATAGTTGTGGAGTCAGATATTACTCTTACTCCTGCAGCAACTGAAATCAAAAGAGTGAAAAAAAATGTATTCCTAAATCAAGTGAAACTAGTACCGGTTGCTTTTACACGTATTGATGGCACTGACTTTTTTAGGGTAACAAGAGCAAAGTTATTTGTAGCGGGACATATTCGCAAAAATATAGAATATGCTTCAGCAGCATGTAATGGGGCACTTAGAGATAGAATTGCTGATGTTCAGTTTTCAGGTTTTACAGACCTTACTTTCCCACAAACACTAGGAGGTCCTACTCCGATTTTAGGAATTTCCGAGTTTGCTGAAGCAAACTTCCTTAATGAAAAAACGCAAATGGATGCTCGATTGGATAAGGCTTTCTTCCAAAATCTCGTTAAATATAATGAACAACCATTTGGCGAATTAGTAGCTGCAAACTTCTTTGAACTTGATTTTTCACCAATTATGGCAGCACCAGAAGGTACTTTCAGCACATTACGTGAAAAAATCGTGCTAGAGCTTACTGTAAAAGTACTGCAAGTTCAACAAATCCGCCTTGGAGCAGGCACTAATGTAATAACTCCTAATCTTTTAGGGCTTACTCCTCCTATGAGTCTTTAATAACTCTAGTTTTTAGAGGAGCAAAACAAATAAAAAAGGTATTTCTATGCCAAAAAGTGTAAACGGAAAATGCACATATAATATTTAATGGGCACTGATAAAAATATTTTAGTAGGCAGTTGAATCTAATTTTCAACTGCCTTTTTGCAATTTAATAACTAACGGAATAGATTTCTTACAAGGGGTATTAGAAGGAACTAGGGGGTGCGAAGGTGTTTTTTAACAGTTTATAAAAAATATTTCGATCAAATTACATCTACAGAAAGTACAATTAAAAACGATTTATTCATTAAGATATATTCATAGCTATTGACTCTGCATATTTTAATATCCCAAAGGATTTAACTTCTTTCAGCAATTGTTTTGGTAGCGAAAGCGAAGGCAGTTACAGAAGTCTCCCACCTCTATAGGGCAGGTTTAATTTGCTTTTCAGTGGGTGTACAAACATCCGCTGAAATAGAGGAACTCAGTCTAACCCCACGTCCAGTGGTACACGTTGGCCCAAAAGCCTTCAGAGGCCTAAGCACAAAGCCGATCCCAGACGCAATTATGCCGAGGCATAATTGGTATAAATGGAGCAAGAATGATAGAATGGCCGTTTTTGGTTTTGGTGGAACAGCCTATTAACAAGCAGGTACTCAATATTATGGTGCCTGTTTTATTATGCAAATAAATAAGACTAGCCAAAAAGCTAGGCTCATTATATTTATTTGTGCTATTATAAGACACGTTAATATTAATTGTAGTGTACTCTTGAAAGGATGATATATATTATGAGTAACGAGCGACCAAAAATCGTGAGTTTCCATACTCTAGGTTGTAAAGTAAATCATTATGAAACAGAAGCAATTTGGCAGCTATTTAAAGAAGAAGGCTATGAACGTACGGAGTTTGATCATCAAGCAGACGTTTATGTCATTAATACATGTACAGTAACAAATACAGGGGATAAAAAATCACGTCAGGTTATTCGACGAGCTATACGTCAAAATCCAGATGCTGTTATTTGTGTTACAGGGTGTTACGCTCAAACATCTCCTGCAGAAATTATGGCGATTCCTGGGGTAGACATTGTTGTGGGAACACAGGATCGTACCAAATTGCTTGGCTACATAGACCAATATCGTACTGAACGCCAACCTATTAATGCGGTACGCAACATTATGAAAAATCGTGTCTATGAGGAATTAGATGTCCCTGCGTTTACAGACCGTACACGTGCATCTTTAAAAATACAAGAAGGCTGTAATAACTTCTGTACTTTTTGTATTATTCCATGGGCACGTGGGCTAATGCGCTCTCGAGATCCAAAAGAAGTACTTCACCAAGCACAACAATTAGTGGACGCTGGTTATCTTGAAATAGTTTTAACAGGCATTCATACAGGTGGCTATGGACAGGACTTAAAGGATTATAACTTAGCGCAGTTATTACGAGATATAGAGGCTAATGTGAAAGGCTTAAAACGTCTACGTATTTCATCGATTGAAGCCAGCCAATTAACGGACGAAGTGATTGAGGTTTTACGTGAATCAAAAATCGTTGTCAATCATTTACACATTCCAATCCAATCAGGCTCCGACACAGTTTTAAAACGTATGCGTCGTAAATATACAATGGAGTTCTTCGGTGAACGCTTAACAAAACTACATGAAGCTTTACCAGACTTAGCTGTCACTTCTGACGTCATCGTAGGTTTCCCAGATGAGACGGAAGAAGAGTTTATGGAAACGTATAACTTCATTCGTGATCATAAATTCTCTGAACTACATGTATTCCCGTTCTCTCCACGAACAGGCACACCAGCCGCACGTATGGAGGACCAAATCGACGAGGACATTAAAAACGAACGTGTTCATCGATTAATCGCTTTAAATGACCAATTAGCGAAGGAATATGCTTCTCGCTTTGAAGATCAAGTGCTAGAGGTCATTCCAGAAGAATTCGTACACGATGGTAGCGAAGAAGAAGGACATTTAACTGGTTATACAGATAATTACTTAAAAGTAGTTTTTGAAGGCCAAGAAAGCCTTATTGGCCAGCTTGTAAAAGTGAAAATTACACAAGCAGGATATCCGCATTCTAAAGGACAATTTGTGCGTGTGTTAGAAACTGTAAAATAATCAATTGGATTGCCTATCATACTTTTGATAGGACAATCCTTTTTTAGTTTTTTAAAGAAATCTAAAGAGTGAATGACGAAGTATCGACAGGAAAGCCCTTATTCGATGGAGCGAAAGACAAAGCGAGGTTGCTGAAAAGTTACTTACCTGAGCGAAAATCGAAGCAAGCGGATCAAAAAAAGGGATGTACCTGAGCGAAAGACGAAGCAAGCAGATCAAAAAAGGGATGTACCTGAGCGAAAGACGAAGCAAGCAGATCAAAAAAGGAACGTACCAGAGCGAAAATCGAAGCAAGCGGATCAAAAAAGGAATGTACCAGAGCGAAAATCGAAGCAAGCAGATCAAAAAAGGAACGTACCTGAGCGAAAATCGAAGCAAGCGAATCAAAAAAGGCATGTACCAGAGCGAAAGACGAAGCAAGCAGATCGAAAAAGGAACGTACCTGAGCGAAAGACGAAGCAAGCAGATCAAAAAAGGAACGTACCAGAGCGAAAATCGAAGCAAGCAGATCAAAAAAGGAATGTACCTGAGCGAAAGACGAAGCAAGCAGATCAAAAAAGGAACGTACCAGAGCGAAAATCGAAGCAAGCGAATCAAAAAAGGTATGTACCAGAGCGAAAGACGAAGCAAGCAGATCGAAAAAGGAACGTACCTGAGCGAAAATCGAAGCAAGCAGATCAAAAAAGGAACGTACCTGAGCGAAAATCGAAGCAAGCGGATCAAAAAAAGGGATGTACCTGAGCGAAAGACGAAGCAAGCAGATCAAAAAAGGAACGTACCAGAGCGAAAATCGAAGCAAGCGGATCAAAAAAGGGATGTACCTGAGCGAAAGACGAAGCAAGCAGATCAAAAAAGGAACGTACCAGAGCGAAAATCGAAGCAAGCAGATCAAAAAAGGGATGTACCTGAGCGAAAGACGAAGCAAGCAGATCAAAAAAGGAACGTACCTGAGCGAAAGACGAAGCAAGCAGATCAAAAAAGGGATGTACCTGAGCGAAAGACGAAGCAAGCAGATCAAAAAAGGAACGTACCTGAGCGAAAATCGAAGCTAGCGAATCAAAAAAGGAGTTATAGCACGCTTTTATGAAGATCTCCTGAATTGAAAAGAAAGAAATTAGACGACTTCGTAAAAAAGTGGTATGATTCCAAGAGGTACGTACATCTTGGAATGCGAAGGAGAGTCTTATAAATGGAACAAAATTTTGCACGTATGATTGATCATACATTATTAAAAGCTGAGGCTACGAAAGAGCAAATTGAAAAACTTTGTGTAGAGGCGAAACAATTTAGCTTTGCATCTGTTTGTGTAAATCCGACGTGGGTAAAATATAGCAGTGAGCTTTTACAGGGAAGTGATGTTTTAGTTTGTACTGTAATTGGCTTCCCTCTAGGTGCGAATACTCCACTAGTTAAGGCATTTGAAGCAAAAGATGCTATTGCTAACGGTGCTAAAGAGGTAGATATGGTCATTAATATCGGTGCATTAAAAGATAAAAACTATGACCTTGTACAAGCGGATATTGCAGCAGTTGTTGAAGCGGCAAAAGGTGGCGCGCTTGTAAAAGTTATTATCGAAACATGCTTGCTAACTGAGGAAGAAAAAGTGAAAGCATGTGAACTAGCTGTTGCAGCGGGTGCAGATTATGTGAAAACATCTACTGGTTTTTCAACAGGTGGCGCGACAGCAGAGGATATAGCCTTAATGCGTAAAACAGTTGGCCCAGAGCTTGGTGTAAAAGCTTCTGGCGGAGTACGAAACTTAGAAGACATGAAAAAAATGATTGAGGCTGGAGCAACTCGTATTGGAGCAAGTTCTGGCGTAGCGATTATGAACGGATTAATTGCAGATTCTAATTATTAATAGTATTAAAAACTTTATAGCAAAGTGATGGGGCTGTTCGTTATGAACTAGCCCTATTTTCCATTATTACTCGCCAAAAGCGTATTGGTGCAACAATGTTTGTGGGTATTTGAATCGCCATACTCCTGCCGGGAAATCTCACAATGGTTTCTTTAGCTGAATAAAAATTTGATTATCCTCATATACTCCACTGATGTAATTGGTTGTAGAAGGGAGGATGCAATGTTTACGCATTTTAAGTATTGGAAGCCTTATATTAGCCCATTCGACCCATGTCCGCCTATTAAGGTTAAAAGTTTTGCTACACCACCACAATTGTATATGGGTTTTCAACCACCTGGATTACCACAATTTCAATCCCCTAAAGAAGCTCTTATGGCTGGAACGTTATGGCCACAATTATTTAGTCCCTACCCAAACCCTGAAGGAGGGATGAAGCATGAGTAAAGAGATGCCGCCTGAATTTTATAAGCTCCTAGAAGAAATACAGGCAATTGATTTTGTAATAGTGGAATTAAATCTATATTTAGATACTCACCCTCACGATTATGATGCCATTCAGCAATTTAATGAAAACACTGAAAAAAGTATGAAACTTAAAATTGATTTTGAGCAAAAATTTGGTCCACTTATGAATTTTGGGAGAAGCTACTCTAATTATCCTTTCAATTGGATTGAAACACCGTGGCCATGGCAAGTCTAACTTCTTTCGGCACATGTTTTTGTAGCGTCAGCAAAGTCACCCATCTCTCAAGGTGGTGAGATGGGTGTAAGTTACTTTTCAGTGTGTGTCTAAACAGCTAAAATAGAGGAACTCAAGCAAGAACCTCACATTCAGTGAAAACTCCTAAGTGACTACATCATGCTGTTGCTGTCGTTATACTATCGCACAGACGAAAACCCTTTTGTTGCTGTCGTTATACTTTCGCGCAAAAAGCATCGGCTGCTGTTGCTACCACTACGCTTTTGTGTTGACCTAAAGCCGATTCAGGACGCAATTATGCCGAGGCATAATTGATTATGAGTAACTAGGAGGAATTATTTTTGTGGTATTATGAAAAGAAACTCCAGTATCCAGTAAGGGTTAGTACATGTAACCCTAGGCTAGCTAAGTATTTAATTGAGCAGTATGGAGGTGCAGATGGAGAGTTGGCAGCTGCACTACGATATATGAATCAGCGCTATACGATTCCCGATAAAGTGGTCGGATTGTTAACCGATATAGCAACAGAGGAATTTTCCCACTTAGAAATGATTGCTACGATGGTTTATAAACTCACGAAAGATGCCACTCCAGAAATGCTAAAAGAAGCAGGCCTTGGTGATCACTATGCCAATCATGATAGAGCATTATTTTATCAGAATGCTGCTGGTGCACCGTTTACTGCAACATATATTCAGGCTAAAGGAGATCCAATTGCTGATTTGTATGAGGATATTGCAGCTGAAGAAAAAGCTCGGGCTACCTATCAATGGCTTATCGATTTATCTGATGACACTGATTTGAATGATAGCTTGAAATTTTTACGCGAACGGGAAATCGTTCATTCTCAACGTTTTAGAGAGGCTGTAGAAATTTTAAAAGACGATATGGGTAAAAAAAGAATCTTTTAATAAGATTACTGGCTGTTTCAAGAGAAGAGCACCTTTTGATACAGCCTATTCTATTTAACTTCTTTCCGATTCCGGACGTAATTATGCAGAGGCATAATTGATCATCTATTCAAGATTTGAAAATGCAGTGAGATCCTTTCTATGTCCAATCATCACTAAGACGTCCCTTTCTTCCATAATCTGCTCGGGTGAGGGAGAAATGGTAATATTGCCTTCTCGAACGATGGCAATAACGCTTACATTATATTTCGCTCGAATGTTTAGATTTCGGAGATTTTGCCCAGCCATCTTTGAAGGAATTATTATTTCTTCAATACTGTATTCTTTTGATAATTCTATATAATTAAGCATATTTGGTGAGAGCAGTTGATTGGCCACTCGTTCCCCCATATCTCTTTCAGGATAGACAACCCAATTAGCACCTACCTTATCTAATACTTGTCCGTGTCTTTTTCCAAGAGCTTTAGCAATTATTTTTTTGATCCCCATCTCTTTTAGCAAGGAGACTGTTAAAATGCTTGATTGCATATCAATACCTATTGCGACAATGACACAATCGAAATTTCTGATTCCTATGGAGTTAAGAGCTTTTTCTTCAGTTGTATCAGCAATTACTGCATGTGTAACATAAGGTTCAGCATCTTCAACTCTTTCCTCATTAATATCAATCCCTAAAACTTCAAGTCCAGCTTCGTGTAATCTACGGGCTACACTTACCCCAAACCTCCCCAGACCAATTACTGCATATTGTTTGATAGTCATCACGCTTAACACTCCTTTCTAGCCAATCATAATATTACCCTTTGGATGGCGGAAATCTTCTGTTTTTCGACGTTTTGTGATGGCAAAAGCAATAGTTAATGGGCCCAATCTCCCTGCAAACATTGTTAATATAATAAGTAGACGGCCTTCGTTTGATAGTTCAGGAGTTAGCCCCATTGAAAGTCCGGTTGTACTAAATGCAGAGGTAGCCTCGAATAAATACATCATAAAACTATGACGTTGCTCAATAATACTTAAGACAATGGTTACAAGTACTATAATCAGCATCCCGCACATTGAGACTGTTAAAGCTTTTAAAATCGTTTCATTAACAATTCTGCGTCTAAAAAGAACAACATCTTCTTTACCTCTTATTTGTGACCACATCGTAGCGACCAGAACAGCGAAAGTTGTTATTTTGATACCACCGGCAGTTGATCCAGAACCGCCTCCAATAAACATGAGCCAAATGATTAAAAATAATGTCGACTGTGTTAAGTTACCTATGGGAAGGGTATTTGATCCAGCGGTTCTTGATGTAACAGCTTGGTATAATGAACCAAGAACTTTCCCCCATTCAGACAATGGTCCAAGTGTTTTACTATTTCCATAATCAAATAAGAAGATTAACAGCGTTGAGCCCACGGTTAAAATTAGCGTTGTGCTTAATACAATTTTTGTATGCACTGATAGACGCTTCGTTCTTCGGTATTCATAGAGTTCATTTATGACAATAAATCCTAAACCACCAATTGTAATTAGTGCACAAATCGTGAATACCACGAACGGATCGTCTACATATGCTGTTAAGCTCTGAAAGCCACCTATTATATCAAATCCTGCATTATTGAAGTTAGATATGGCATGAAAAAATCCAAAATAAAAGGCTTTACCTATTGGCATATCAAACGAAAAGCGGACAGATAAAATGAAGCCGCCTATTATTTCAATCAATGCTGTAAATAACAGTATTCTTTTAACTAATTTAACTAGACCGGCAAATGTAACGTTATTAAATGCTTCTTTTAACACAAGCCTCTCTTTTAAAGAAATTTTTTTTCCTAACAACAAAAATAATAACGTTGCGAATGTCATAAAGCCTAGTCCACCGATTTGGATAAGCACTAGAATAACTAATTCTCCGAATATTGAAAATGTATCGCCAGTATCGACAACAATTAGACCTGTTACACAGGTTGCAGAGGTAGCAGTAAATAAAGCGTCTATAAATGAAAGACCTTTACCATCCTCCGTTGCGATAGGGAGTGTTAATAAAAATGCTCCAAATAAAATAATTGCGATGAAACCTAGCACGAGTATTTTTGGAGGATTTAACTTTTTTAATGATTTCATTTTATGCCCCTTACTACTTTTGTAGATGATTTTAAACGTGATTTTAATTACAATTCTGTATGTTTATTGTTAGCCAAAAGCAAGGTGAAAATGCGTAAGGTAATAAAACCAAAAATTCACCTGATTAATTCGTGTACTTTCTATTGACCATTATTAGACAATACGTTATAATTCTTTAGTACACAGCAGATGGTTATATGCCTATTTGTGTATTGACGTGTGTTCGGAGGGAGGGAAAGAGAGATGTCAAAAACTGTCGTTCGCAAAAACGAATCGCTTGAAGATGCTCTTCGCCGCTTCAAACGTACTGTATCAAAAAGTGGTACAATTCAAGAAGTTAGAAAGCGCGAGTTCTACGAAAAACCTAGCGTAAAACGTAAAAAGAAATCAGAAGCTGCACGTAAACGTAAGTGGTAATTTAATTTCCCATTAAAAATCCCTACGTTCATAACACGCAATTGTATGATTCACTGAGCAGACAAAGATATACCTGAAATTAATCACATACGATTAATTTCAGGTATTTTACATTGTGCTCACATTTACGTCATATTGAAACTGCCGAATGAAATCATTTTGATTCATTCGGCTTTTTTAGTGACATACTGATTGCATTCCACTAACTCGTTGTAATTGAAGTTTGATTATTATATAAAAAGCATCATATTCACTGTATAATAAAATTATAAGAATTTGTGAAACTTTTTACATGGTCAATCGTATATACAGAAGAGAAGCATGTTAGAAGGGAGGGAAAAAGATGCGGAGACGAAGAATCCTCAGCTATCTATTGGTTATTTGGATGACTTTTTTGTTAGCGTTTCCATTAACGTCTGCTTTTGCAAGTAGCAAGGTTTATCATATACCGATTCATAATGAAGTAGAACGGGGACTTCACGCATTTTTAGAACGAGCTTTTAAAGAGGCGGAGGAAAACCATGCAGAGGCGATTATTTTAGACATTCATACACCTGGCGGTTTCGTCAATGCAGCGGGTGATATTGCCAAGCTAATGGATGAAACACTTATACGTAAAATTGCGTATATTAACAAAGATGCGCATTCAGCAGGTGCCTTTTTAGCCTTACATGCGGATGAAATCTATATGGTGCCCAATGGTACAATCGGTGCTGCCGCTGTGATCGATTCAGCAGGGAATGCAGCAGACTTAAAAGCTCACAGCGCATGGCTTGCTCAAATGGAAGCAGCTGCAGAATCGTCAGGTCGTAAACCGATCTATGCACAGGCAATGGCCGATACATCTATTGATTTACCGGATTTTCGAGCAGGAAAAGGAAATTTATTAACGTTATCTGCTTCAGAGGCAGAAACAGTTGGTTATTCTGAAGGGACGGTTGCGAATTTCCAGGAGCTTTTAGAAAGAACAAACTTAAAGGATAATGAGATCGTTCCGATTGAACCTACATTTTCCGAAAAAATTGCTCGTTTTATTACGAATCCGATTATAGTGCCGATTTTGTTGTCGATTGCAAGCTTAGGGCTTGTGATGGAGCTATATTCGCCAGGTTTCGGTGTTCCAGGTATAATGGGATTGTCAGCACTTGGATTATTTTTCTTTGGTCATATGGTGGCAGGCTTAGCTGGTTATGAATCGTTATTGTTACTCATTTTAGGCTTAGCACTTGTCATTGCGGAATTTTTTGTCCCCGGAGGTATTATTGGTATTTTAGGTGCCGTACTAATATTACTAAGTCTAATACTGGCAGGTGCAAACATGATGCAAATGGTTATAGCAATTTTCATTGCGCTTGTTGTAGCGATAATAGGGATGGTGATCCTGATGAAATTTTTCGGTAAAAAATTGCATGTTTTAAACAAGTTGGTTTTGATGGATGCGACAACAACGGAGGAGGGCTATGTGTCTAACGTTAATCGCACAGAGTTGCTTGGAAAAGTAGGTATAACGATTACACCGCTTCGTCCAGCAGGTACGATACTTTTTGGTAATGAGCGTGTTGATGTAGTTTCTGAAGGTGGCTATATTGATGCAGAGAAACATGTAGAAATTATTAAAGTAGAAGGCTCACGCATTGTTGTGAGACGAACAGAAAAAGAGATGGAGGAATAGCAAATGGGATTTGATTTAGCTTTAATTGGTCCAATTGTGGGGCTAGTCTTATTATTCATTGTCGTCGCGGTATTCTTTACTTTCGTACCAGTGGCACTATGGATTTCTGCACTTGCTGCAGGTGTCCGTGTTAGTATTTTCACATTAATCGGTATGCGTTTACGTCGTGTAATCCCATCACGTATTGTGAACCCATTAATTAAAGCACATAAAGCAGGTTTACCTGTGACGATTAATCAACTAGAAAGTCACTATTTAGCAGGTGGTAATGTTGACCGAGTTGTCAATGCGTTAATCGCAGCACATCGTGCAAATATCGAGTTAACATTTGAACGCTGTGCAGCAATCGATCTAGCGGGTCGTGATGTATTAGAAGCGGTACAAATGTCAGTTAACCCGAAAGTCATTGAGACACCATTTATTGCAGGTGTTGCTATGAACGGGATTGAAGTAAAAGCGAAGGCACGTATTACTGTGCGTGCAAACATCGAGCGTTTAGTCGGTGGTGCTGGTGAAGAAACAGTTATTGCCCGTGTAGGTGAAGGGATTGTTTCAACAATCGGTAGTGCTACTAGTCATACAACTGTTCTTGAAAATCCAGATATGATTTCTCAAACTGTATTATCTAAGGGCTTAGATTCGGGTACAGCATTTGAAATCTTATCGATCGATATTGCAGACGTTGATATAGGCAAAAACATCGGTGCTGAATTACAAATTGAACAAGCGCAGGCGGATAAAAACATCGCCCAAGCAAAAGCAGAGGAACGTCGTGCAATGGCTGTAGCAAACGAGCAAGAAATGATTGCACGTGTTCAAGAGATGAAGGCAAAAGTAGTAGAAGCTGAAGCTGAAGTACCACAAGCAATGGCAGAAGCTCTCCGTTCAGGTAATCTTGGTATTATGGATTACATGAATTACCGTAATATTCAAGCGGATACGGCTATGAGGGATTCCATTTCTAAGGTATCAGATAAACCAGAAACAAATGAACCTAACGCATAAAAAAAACGGAAAGGAGCGGTACTAATAAATGGAACAATTAATTATATTAGCGATAATTGCCATAGTCAGCTCTATTTTCGGGAAATCAAAAAATAAAAAAGAACACAAACAAATGCCGCCTTTTAATAAGGATTCACAGGTTGAACCAACCGTTATTGAAAAAGCGGAAAAGGCTCTACAACAAAGTCGTACTGCTAAACCACAAAGCTTTGAGGATTTTGCACGTGAATTTTTAGGTGAATGGAAAAATGAGCAACCGAAAGTAGAGCAGCCTAAGAAAATTGTCGAAGAAAAAGTGAACGACGAAGTTCCTAGCTACGTTGCTCCACCGTTAATCCCTACTGAGACAGTGAGTCGTACCTCGAATCGAGAAAGTATCGGTCGTTTGGCTGCTGTGAAAAAAGAAGGGGATGAAGCTAAATCTCATTCAGCTTTCCAGCTACCGAGGTCTAAAAAATCATTAATGCAGGCTGTGGTAATGGCAGAGGTTTTAGGTCCTCCAAAAGCAAAAAGAAAATAACTAGCATGTCCTCCTTTTTTGATGCATATATTGCCGAAGAAGGAGGCATTTTTTATGAAAAAATTATTTCAATTAACGCCACTACTTGAATTATCACAATATGAAACATTAAAAATCATTGGCCCATATCGTTTTCTACATGCTGATGCAACGTCATGCTCTTTCATCTATGCAGACTATCATATAATTGTGCGTGGAAAATCAGTGGAAATTAATGCTCTTAAAGAAGAAATGCTTCATCTTTCTATAGATGACTTAGAGGAACTTCATGTGAAAATGACAAAGAATATGGGTGTGAAAGACAATGTGGAATAATCGGCCAATTATCATACGTATAAAGCGCCATGAAAATGTTCATCCTTTTATTCAGGCATTGCATGCACAACATGTGCCATTAAAGCGTGTTGTCTTTCGTGAGCAAGAAGTTGCTTTTGAAACAACAATGCACTATCTTCCAAAAATTCGCCGGGTACGTAGACGTTACCGACTTAAAATGGCTGTCTATTATGCAGATGAGCTTCAAGTTTTTCGAGCACAGCTTTGGACTTTACTTGGTTTAGTAATGATGATAATAATACCACTGTTTTGTGCACAGATTATTTGGCGTATAGACATTGAAGCAGCTTCCCCAGAATTAGAACAACGTCTTGGCCAGACTTTTCAAGATACATTTCAATTAGAAACCCCTATGTCTAAAAAAGCCATACCATCAAATGCTGTAATTCGTCAGAAGCTATTAGAAGAGCACCGAGAGCTTTCATGGGTGCATATTGAAAAGTATGGTGGCCGTGTTATTTTGCGACCTCAGGAATCACCGAAACAAACGAAGCAAACGAATGAAAAACTAGCGTCACATTTAGTAGCAACAAAAAGTGGGGTCATTACACATTTTAATATTCAAAATGGTGAGCGCAAAATTTCAGTGAATGATACCGCTTACGAAGGTGATGTTCTAGTAAGTGGAGTGATTGAAAGTGGTACAGATCAAGTATTCGTTGGTGCAAAGGGAGAAGTTTATGCAGATTATTGGCTGGAATGTGCATTTAAAATTCCAACAAAGTTGACATTAGAAACGCTTCAACAAAAGCAGTGGCGTATTTTAGTAAAGGGTATTCATAAAGAAAAAGTGGACTACGTACAAAAGAAAAACTTACCTAATTGGCTTGATCCTTATGTTTCGCTTGTTGAAGAGCAGCACACTAACAAGATGCAAGTGGAGCTTGATGAATCGAAAATAGATGAATTACTCATTCCATTATTACATGAAAAGGTTTTACGCTCATTGCCGGAGAAAACGGTTATTAAAAAAGAAAACCTTTTACAGGTAAAGTGGGGGAATGGTACAGTTGAAGGGAAAGTTCTATTTTTAGTCAATGAAAACATTGCAAGTCCAATACAAGGCCCACAAGGAGAATGATTATGTCAGAACAGTTAACTGTATTACAAGTGGATAATCCAAATGAAGCGGTCATGCTACTCGGAATTTCCGATGCAAATATGAAATTAATCGAAGAAGCTCTCCAAGTCCACATTATTACACGTGGTGAACAAATCCAACTAGCTGGTGAAGAGGATGCGAAGGAACAGGCGACATTCCTATTACATGCACTTTTGAAGGTCATTCGTAAAGGAATTAATATTGATCAGCGTGATGTTGCAACTGCTATTGAAATGACACAAAAAGGAACAATCGAATATTTTGCAGAACTTTATGATGAAGAAATAGCTCGCACGACGAAAGGAAAGCCTATTCGTGCAAAAACAATCGGTCAACGAGAATACATACAAGCAATCCGTCACAAAGACGTTGTTTTTGGAATCGGTCCAGCCGGTACTGGGAAAACGTATTTAGCGGTAGTCATGGCAACTCAGGCGCTAAAAAATGGGCATGTAAAGCGAATTATTTTAACACGCCCTGCAGTAGAGGCAGGAGAGTCCTTAGGCTTCCTTCCAGGAGATTTAAAGGAAAAGGTAGATCCTTATTTACGCCCTCTCTATGACGCTTTAAACGATATTTACGGGGCAGAACAAACGCAACGTCTTATCGAGCGAGGAACAATCGAAATTGCACCACTAGCGTATATGCGTGGCCGTACATTAGATGATGCCTTTGTCATTTTAGATGAAGCTCAAAATACGACTCATCAGCAAATGAAGATGTTTTTAACTCGATTAGGCTTTGGTTCAAAAATGGTCATTACAGGAGATAAAACACAAATTGACCTACCTAAAAATACAGATTCTGGATTAATTGTAGCGGAACGTACACTAAAGTATGTCAAATCAATTCATTTCCAAATCCTAGAACAAGGCGATGTGGTACGACACCCAATCGTAGCAAAAATTATCCAAGCTTACGAAGAACAGCAACTTTAATATGACCGCTAGCGGTCAAATTAAAGTCTGCACCGAAAGCAGAGCGACAGGTGCAACGGGTTAAAAAAGTCTGCACCGAAAGCAAAGTGGAACGTAGCGACAGGTGCAACTGGGTTAAAGGCTGCACCAAAAGTGAAATGAAACGGAACAGTAGGTGCTAAATATTCGTTCTGGAAACAATAGAAATTCGGTTCTCAACTATATCACAAACATCGATTTAGTATAAAACATGTTATAGAATGGTAAAAAATGTGACAGCTATACAAAATTGTATAGCTGTTTTTTGCTTTCTTATACATTTTTCGAGAAAAATGTTACTCGAATTGATATGATAGTAGATAGATAGAGGAGGTGCCTGATGGAGAAACAACTTCGGAAATTTACAGAACTTATTGGTTTTCGCTATTTTTTAATTGTCGTTCTCATCTTAACAGGAGCCCTACAGTTTGCATTTATGTATGGTAATGTTAAAGGTGTTACATATGATTTTAAACCATTACAACTAGCGCCTGAAACAGTACGATCTACTAAAACGATAGAAGATACTTATAAGACTCAGCAGGAACGAGAAAAAGCAGCAAATGCTGTTGCGCCAGTCTATCAATTTTCCGAGGACGTCGCCAAGCAGCGTGCTGCGATTGTAACGTCTTTATTTGATTATGTTCTTGAAGTAAAGAAGGATATTGAGAGTAATAAAGAACCTGTTCCAATTGTCGATCAAGTGGCGCAGCTCCGCAAAAAATTTGAATCAATTGATGCAGATCAAATGCCAATAAATTTTACTGATTCACAGCTAGAAGGTCTGTTATTACAAAGTGAAGCAGATTTAAAAAGGACAAGTTTACAATTATCAAAAGTTGTGCAGGAGTATTTACAAAAATCCATTCGTTCAGAGAATGTGTTCGCTGCCCAAACTGATTTTGAGGCAAAAATTCGCGGACAACGTGGCTATCCAGATAAAATTTTTAATACGGTTGTTTTAATTGGGCGTATCAGTATTATTGAAAACGAATCGATTAACGAGGAACAAACGAAAATTCGAAAGGAACAGGCAAAGGAATCTGTTGAACCTACCCGAATTTTACAAGGCCAAATCATTGTACAGGAAGGCCAGATCATTGATAACGAGGCGTTTCGTCAATTAGAACTTCTAGGAATGGTGAGTAATAAAGCATCATTGAAACCAATTGCAGGGCTTATAATTTTAATTTTACTGCAAATGATGTTCATGTTTATTTTGTTCGAAAGCTGGGAAGCAAATGAACATAAGAAACGCAATGCATTATTGGTTACTGTTATTGCTTATATTTTATCCATCTTGTTAATGAAATTTATGAGCTTAGTGGCAGGCGGTTTTGATGTTACTGTAGCATTTTTATTCCCGACAGCGTTGGCAACGATGCTTGTACGGCTATTAGCGGAAGAGCGTGCTGCAATCTTGATTACGGTTATAACAGCAGCATCTGCAGGTGTAATTTTTCAAGAGGGTTATTCATCTGTTATGCAGATGGAAATTACACTGTATATTATTTTTGGTGGTTTTGCGAGTTTATTTTTTGTCCGTAGTGTAGAAAAGCGTTCGCATATACTACATGCAGTGGGTGTTATAGGGTTAGTAAATATGGCGTTTATTGCATTTTACTTGTTGATGACACAATCATCCTATGGTTTGTCTGAGTTACTGTTTTACTTTATTGCGGCAATGTTATCGGCTTTACTTTCAGGAGCTCTTACAATGGGTCTCTTACCATTCTTTGAATCAGCGTTTAGTTTATTATCGTCACTGCGATTAATTGAACTATCAAACCCAAACCATCCGTTACTGAAAAAATTACTAATGGAGGCTCCTGGAACATATCATCATAGTGTGATGGTAGCAAATTTAGCGGAGGCAGCATGTGAGGAGATAGGGGCAGATGGATTGTTGGCTCGTGTAGGATGTTATTATCATGATATTGGGAAAACGAAGCGCCCTGCATTTTTCATTGAAAATCAGATGTCAGGTATCAACCCTCACGACTCAATGTCACCGGAAACGAGCGCAGACATTATTATTGCACATACCACTGATGGGGCAGAAATGCTAAGACGCTATAAAATGCCGCAGGAAATCATTGATATTGCCTTGCAGCATCACGGTACAAGTTTGTTAAAATTCTTCCTGTTTAAAGCGAAGGAAGAAGGAAAAAGTATTGATGAGGCAAAGTTCCGATATCCTGGTCCGAAACCTCAAACGAAGGAAGCGGCAGTTATAAGTGTTGCTGACAGTGTTGAGGCAGCGGTTCGATCAATGAAGGAACCGAATGCAGAGAAAATTCATAAGCTGGTACGAGCTATTATAGATGATCGAGTACAAGATAATCAGTTTGATGAATGCGATATTTCAATAAAAGAGTTAAAATGTATAGAGCGAGTGCTTTGTGAAACGCTGAATGGAATTTTCCACTCACGTATTGAATATCCAAAAGCAGATAAGTAGGAGGATCTATGATTTTAACAATTGATTTTACAGATGAAACAAATGAAGTGGCTGCTGAGCATATGGAGCTTGTCGAAAAGCTTTTACAGCATGCTGCGAAAATAGAGAATATAGAGCCGGAAACAGAAGTGTCAGTGACTTTTGTCACGAACGAAGCAATACGAGAAATAAACAGAGAATATCGTGACAAGGATCAACCTACAGATGTTATCTCTTTTGCTCTAGAAGAACTAGGTGAGGGCGAAATAGAAATAACATTTGAAGGGATGCCACGTGTTTTAGGAGATATTATTATTTCAACGGATCGTACGAAAGAACAAGCTTCGGAATATGGTCATACATTTGAACGCGAATTAGGCTTTTTAGCAGTCCATGGTTTTTTACATCTCCTTGGCTACGATCATATGGTACCGGAAGATGAAAAGGTTATGTTTGGGAAGCAGGATGAGATTTTGCAGTCTTTTGGCTTAGGAAGAGATTAAATGAATGTTCGCAAATATATCCGCTCTTTTGGTTATGCCTTTGAAGGTATTATGACAGCCTGTAAAGAGCAAAACTTTAAGTCGCATTTGCTCAGTGCAGGAATTGTTTTATTTGCTGGCTATTTTACGGGTTTATCACGTCTGGAATGGTATATTGTGCTACTATTAATAGCGCTAATGTTTGCACTTGAAATGGTTAATACTGCAATTGAACGAGTAGTAGATTTAGCCTCACCCAAACTGCACCCACTCGCCAAACAGGCTAAAGATCTTGCTGCGGGTGCAGTGCTTGTATTTGCGATATTCAGTGCTATAATCGGATTACTCATCTTTATACCGAAATGGTTTTAGCTTCAACAATTTCATTAAACGGTAATAAAGTGTCAGTGATTGTGCTGGAGAAATATGATTTATTATGTAGAGGAGAACTTTGATGACAATTGATATGCATGCATTGCTAGAAGAATCTAAAAAAGCGCGTGAAAAGGCTTATGTTCCTTATTCTAAATTTAAAGTTGGGGCAGCAATTTTAACGAAAAATGGAAAGGTTATTCATGGCTGTAATATTGAAAATGCAGGCTATAGCATGACCAATTGTGCAGAGCGTACAGCATTTTTCAAAGCTGTATCAGAAGGTATTTATGACTTCGAAGCGATTGCCATTGTGGCTGATACGGATGGACCATGTGCGCCATGCGGAGCTTGTCGTCAAGTGATGATTGAATTCTGTGAACCATCTATGCCTGTTTATTTAACAAATTTAAAAGGTGATGTTACGGTAACGTCAGTTGGAGAACTACTACCGTTTGCATTCACAACGGAGGATTTAGAGAATGCTGGAAACTAAAAATGGCTACAAGTCAGGCTTTATCTCCATTATCGGTCGACCAAATGTAGGGAAATCGACATTTTTAAACCGTGTCATTGGTCAAAAAATAGCGATTATGAGTGATAAGCCACAAACAACACGAAATAAAGTACAAGGTGTACTAACAACAAATGATAGCCAGATGATTTTTATTGATACACCAGGAATCCACAAACCAAAACATAAGCTAGGGGATTTCATGCTCAAGGTTTCCAAAAATACATTGCGTGAAGTGGATGTTATAATGTTCATGGTCAATGCAGAGCAGAAACTTGGAAAAGGTGACGAGTTCATCCTTGAAATGTTAGCGGGTAATTCAACACCTGTCTTCCTAGTAATCAATAAAATCGATCAAATCCATCCCGACGAATTAATAGGGATTATTGAAAGTTACAAAGATCGTTATGATTTTGCAGAAATAGTACCGATTTCAGCATTACAAGGTAATAACGTAGAAAATTTATTGACGACTTTAACGAAATATTTACCAGAGGGGCCGCAATATTATCCGGCAGACCAAGTAACGGATCATCCTGAGCGATTTATTATTTCAGAGTTAATTCGTGAAAAAGTGTTACATTTAACACGTGAAGAAATACCTCACTCCATTGCTGTTGTGATTGATAAGATCCGTCGTGATGAAGAAAATGAAGATAAAATTCATGTAGCAGCAACGATTATCGTGGAAAGGGATTCTCAAAAAGGCATTGTTATTGGTAAACGCGGAGCCCTTTTAAAAGAAGTGGGAACACGTGCACGTAAAGATATTGAAATGCTCCTTGGTTCAAAGGTGTATTTAGAACTTTGGGTAAAAGTGCAAAAGGATTGGCGCAATAAATCGACACATTTACGTGATTTCGGTTTCCGTGAAGATGAATATTAAAAGGTCTTGTTGTAAAGTTGCGAAATAGTTTTGAAATGGGAGCTGTCCAAAAATTTTTTGGAGAGCTCTATTTTCATGTGAAACTTGTAGAAAGGAGGAAGACAGGTGCTTTATAAATGGGAAGGAATTGTCCTAAAGGTACGTGCATATGGAGAATCAAATAAAATTGTGACATTACTGACAAGAGAAGCGGGGAAGGTTGCAACTATGGCTCGAGGTGCCAAGAAACCTTCAAGCAGATTAGCTTCTGTTACGCAGCCATTCACATACGGCATGTTTATGGTACAGCATCATACGGGTATGGGGACAATGCAACAAGGCGAACATCTGAATTCGATGCGTCATATTCGTGAGGATATCATGGCAACTGCATATGCAAGCTATATCATGGAACTTGTCGAGCGTGTAGTAGAAGAAGGAAAAGCTGAGCCATTTGCATTTGATGTACTTTTACAAGCATTGCAAGCAATTGAAGAAGGCTATGATCCGGAGGCCATTACATTGTTCGTCGAGTGGAAAATGCTCCCTTATACAGGTGTTCAGCCTATACTACATGCCTGTACTGCTTGTGGTGCAGTGGATGGTGAATTTGCATTTTCCTTTGCGCAGGGCGGCTTTTTATGTCATCGTTGTTATCAGCATGACCCCTATATCATTCG
The DNA here is from genome assembly GCF_044761885.1 of Lysinibacillus sp. NPDC097231. Classification (NCBI taxonomy): domain Bacteria; kingdom Bacillati; phylum Bacillota; class Bacilli; order Caryophanales; family Bacillaceae; genus Lysinibacillus; species Lysinibacillus sp. NPDC097231. The sequence continues at coordinate 78,850 of NZ_JBIWDH010000018.1, forward strand.
ATTAACTCCAACCCAACTTAAACTTATTCGAATGTTCTACACTGTACCGATTGATCAAATTGGGAAATTAGAATTGAAAAAGGAAACAAAATATTTTATCAAAAAAATTATTACAACGATTTATGAGGAGCAAACAGGAATTCGTTTTAAGACCAAAAAATTTATTGAGCAGCTTGAGCGAACGCCTGAATTGCAATTAAGAGTAAATACCAGCAATGAAGAAATGCCAGAAGACAATTCGTGATCTTCTGGCATTTTCATGATTGTATACTACGCTTCTTTATAATTCATCGTCATTCATAAACTCGAAAAAACTAGCCCATTTACCGGCGATTTTTAGAATATCTATATACAGATATGTCGTTTCACCATTTTTACCGGTAATATGCAAGATAGCTGCATTTACTTGGGGTGTAATTACGATGGCGCTCGTTGCTAAAGCAGAAGCCATCACAATTTGATAGAAACGGTGAGTCTTCAATTTATTTCCTCCAAATAGTCGATAAATATTTTATAGCGTGGTCTCTTGCTAGTAAAAAAACCTTCCTAGTATAATTTCAAGCTTCCAGATGAGTGAATAACCTTGGTGGTATTTACTGTTAAATTATTGTTGTTTAACATAAAAGATTAACTATAATACTTTATTTATATCAAATTGCTGAAGATTGGAATAGGGGGAATGTTTTCCACCGGTAGCCAATTGGTGGTAATTGAAATTGCATTAACCCGCTTAAACGGGAAGGAGATCTTTGTGCAGGCACAAAGATCCAGATCTGTACCGAAAGCGAAGCGTCGGGTACAAGACTCTCATTTCAAGATGTAAGTGAAGCAAAATTATATGATATTAACTGCCCTTAAAATCTGATTGGATGTTAGTCGCACAAGTGTTTTCATAGGATGTAAAGGTTTTAAGCTTGTGTTCCTAAATAGTAGGGATGAAGAACCCGATACAGATAAAAGTTTTATTTTATCAAAGGACAATATAAGTAATCATCCGCAATTAAACAAAAATTTAGTTTTTTTTAGAAATGTGATTTTGGTTGAAATTTAATTAAAAATTGTAAGAATATATGTTATGAATAAATTGCATAAGCCTTTTAACCTTTTTATAAAACACTTAATAGCAGATATTAAAAATAGATATTAGTTTAAAAGTATTATTTTTCATTTAGTTTTTAATATAATCATAGTATTAACTAATCATTCGTATTCCATATACTAGTTGAAAAGGCATTTTAACCTATGATATTGTAATGAGTATAGATAAAATTATTTAAACTATTCTTATATAATTTATTCGTTTGATTTCCATTGAAAAACTAGTCTGATTTATACGGATCTGACATGCATATAAAATGAAAAACTTGCCTCTATCAGCAAAGATATTTTTTAGTACAACTCAGTCCTAGAGAAGAAGGAGGGAGTCACATAATGCTGGAACAAAAGCGTATGTGGCAGAAAATATGCTAAGAAAAGTGACATTAAGTATTGATGAAGTTGAAGCAAATGATATTTTAGCTGAGGATATTTTTTCAGAGTATCGTTTATTAGCAAAAAAAGATTTAGTTTTAACTGATCGCATCATTGCATTACTTAAACTTAGAAAAGTAGATGAATTATCGGTTTATTTGCCTTCGGATTCAGTCCGAATTGTTCATGATTTAAGTGCTCTTCGTACGAGGGAGTATGAGGATATATTTGCATCGCTAATAGATAAAAAGGACGAAATAGATGAGTATAAAGAAACAGTAAGTAAACTTTTTATGACTACATTAGAGAATGTTGTGCATGAATTGCGATATGGTCAAATTTTAAAAAGCATCCAGGATACTGCTTATGTTCGAGGTATTTTTGAAAGGATTTTAGAAAAGAAAGAACGCTATGAGTTACTCATGCGATTAAAGGAATGGGATGAGTATTCCTTTGTGCATTCATTTGATGTTTTCGTTCTAGGTACAATCTTCGCACGTAGCTTAGGCCTTACGGACATTGAAACATTAGCAAGAGGCTATTTGTTCCATGATATTGGAAAGGTATTTATCCCGCAAGAAATCTTAAATCTTAAACGAAAATTATCTGAAGACGAATTTGAAATAGTTAAAACACACACAACAAAAGGATATGAACTACTCGTTGAACATGGAGAAGAGGATATTGCCTATCTTGCCCGTGATCATCATGAGCGCTTTGCCGGTAAAGGCTATCCGAATCAGCTTTGTGCAGATGATATGAGTGAGGGTGTTCAATTATTGCAAATAATTGATGTTTACTCAGCGATGACATCGAAACGTGTATATCATTCGGGGTATGCTGCAACGGATGCATTAGCTGTATTATATCGCGATAGACATTTATATAACGAAAAGTTTATGCATAAATTTGTTGAGTGCTTAGGAATTTATCCTGTTAACTCAGTTGTACTATTGTCTGATAATCGAAGTGCACAAGTAGAGCTCGTTTATGATTTATTCCCAACATTACCCAAAGTTAAATTGTTAGATGAACAAACATCTATGAATCTACCTTTGAATTATAGTGTGAAAATTATGAAAATGATCGATTATCGTGCAAATAGCTTTGAAGAGATTTTTAACTTATTTGTAGAGCAGTTAATTCGCTGTGATGAAAATAACTTAAGAATCCATTTTAATAAATTGATTGATCACTTACATCCTAAAGAGATTGTCTTAAAAATCTTTTTACCAGCATTTCGAATTCTACGTTTATTAACAAGAGAAATTCAAACGGATATGACGAAATATAGAAATTCTATTAATATTCTTAAGAAATTATTAGAAGAGCAACTTAATGTTTTGTATATGGATTATCAGCATGAGCAAACGACTATTTTAGTTGTGGAAACCTCACTCCGTGAAAACTTCTTCATTAAGCTTGTACAGAGTATTCTGTATATTGATAAAATTGTGCCGTTCTTTATGAATCCAGGGGATGATCAACGCATTACACAATTAATGGAGCATTGTGACGTAAATGTTGCCTACTTTATTGGGGATGAGCTGTCAGCAGATAAACGGGTTCGTCCAATGCGTGAAGGAACGTTCCTTTACTATTCACTTGTAGATATTGAGGAGTTATTAGTAAGTTTAGTAGGCATGAGTATGAAAAGGTTTTCATTTGAGGAGAAGATGCAGGAACGTTTATTTTCTATATTAAAGGCATAGAGAAAGAGGGAGTCTCATTTGCAGAGACTCCCTCTTTTTATGTGCGCCCGGCATGCGTATGAACTATAGGGTGCAAGTCCCGAACCCCGAAGACAGAAGTAGAGGTTAGCCAAGAGCAAGGGTGTCCGTGG
>NZ_JBIWDH010000019.1:0-81849 GCF_044761885.1 Lysinibacillus sp. NPDC097231
GCAAAGAGGTCACACCCGTTCCCATACCGAACACGGAAGTTAAGCTCTTTAGCGCCGATGGTAGTTGGGGGCTTCCCCCTGTGAGAGTAGGACGTTGCTAGGCAATGAAGACAGTCAGCTGTGTGCTGGCTGTTTTTTTATGTAGAGCAAGAGAAGGGACACAATTTGCGCATTAGCATTAGCTATTCTAACTCAGCAACAAACAGATTCAGTGGTAATAGACACAAAAGCTTAAAGTAAAAGAAATAATATATTTTATATAGAATAAGGTGGACTATTTTATAAAGAAGTATTGCGTTTAAGATTTCTCTATGATATATTTATAAATGTCTTAAAGAGGTCCCGTGGTGTAGCGGTTAACATGCCTGCCTGTCACGCAGGAGATCGCCGGTTCGATCCCGGTCGGGACCGCCATTATAAATGATTATAAAGCTCTTATGATATTTAATATCATAAGAGCTTTTTTTGTAGCTTTTGAAAACCCCTTGCTATGCGAGGGGTTCCAAAGAGCTTCTAGCTATGGTCAAGAAAAAAACCCCAGCCGTACAATGAAATCAGGTCTGGTCAACCGACTTCGTACGAAAGGGGATCCAAATGGATAATAAAAGTTTAGCACACACAACATGGAATTGTAAGTATCACATCGTCTTTGCGCCAAAATATAGAAGGTAGATTATTTATGGACAAATCAAAGTAGATGTAGGTAGAATTCTTCGCCAGTTATGTGAAAGAAAAGGAGTAGAAATTATTGAAGCAACAGCATGTCCTGATCATATTCATATGTTGGTAAGTATTCCACCAAAATTAAGTGTTTCATCGTTTGTGGGTTATTTGAAAGGGAAAAGTAGTTTAATGATATTTGATCGACATGCGAACCTGAAATACAAATATGGAAACAGGAAGTTTTGGTGTCGCGGATATTATGTAGATACAGTAGGAAGAAACAGAAAAATCATTCAGGAATATATATAAAATCAATTACAAGAGGATATTCTTGAGGATCAAATGACCATGAAAGAATTTATTGATCCATTTACAGGAGAAGAAATAAAAGCAAAAAAACGAAGATAATAAAACCACTTTAGTGGTAGCGTGAAAACGGAGTGCGGTTGGCAGACCTTTCAGTGTGTCTTTAGACATGGGCCAGTACCCCAGCGTTTCACGCGTAGAGCAAACCACCAGTTAGACTGGTGGTTCTGATTTATGGATTCAAATTAAATATATCTCGTATAAACGGGCAGTTATTTATCAGACAGAAACCTTCGATCAATCTAGCTTAGCACTTAAATACCTTCTAAGGCATATGTATAGAAAGATCAATATAAAACAACGGTTGATTCTAAGGAGTAAAATAAGGGTAAAAATTGAAAAGTAATTGGTCTGTATACGGAGGTGTTTGCATGAGAAATAATTATTTCTTAAAACGTCTTTACATACCTTTGCTCATTGGTACCACGATGATGTTGGTGGGTTGTGGAGACCCTATTATAGACATTGAGGAATCCAATACGTATCACTGGCAAAAAAATATGAATGAAGAAGAATTCGAAAAATTAAAAGAGGGTATGACATATATGGAGGTAGTAAAAACTGCAGGAGGAGCAGGTAAAATGATTAAAAATAATCAATATCGCTGGAAGGATGAGATACTTATGACAAAAGCTTATATAGTACGATTTAAAGATGATAAATTAATTGATAAAGAGGTTATTGAAGTAAAGGGTTATTTAACACGAAAGTAGGCACGCCTTCTACAAAAGAAGGCGTGTTTTGATCTTCATTAAACTTCTTTCAGCAAATGCCTTTTGTATCGAAAGCGAAGCGGTAAATGTTTTATGCGCGAAAGCATAACGACAGCGCAGATACAGAAGTCTCCCACCTCTATAGGTGGTGAGATGAATGCGGTTTTAAGTCACTTTTCAGCGGGTTTCCAAACATCCGCTGAAATAGGGGAGCTCAGTCTAAGAACGCCACGTCCTGTGGCAATTTACTGTGCGAAAGCGAAGCGACAGCAACACGGTTTTATCTGTGCGAAAGCGAAGCGACAGCAATAACACACGACTGTGATCAACATCATGCTGTTGACGCTTCGCTTTCGCGCAAAAAACATCTGTTGGCCAAAAGCCTCCCGACGGATGTCATGCTTTTGTAGCGAGAAAACTTTTGAAAATCGTTGGATGCTTTGAACATTTACGATTGTTTCGGTAAACTAGAGGTAATGGAGCTAGGAAAGGAAAAAGAAATGATGTATGAAAAAATAATGAACTCACTTGACGATACTGAGCATTTTGCCTTAAAGCTTGCAAGCTTACTAGAAGCCCAGGATACGATTACATTAGAGGGTGATTTGGGTGCTGGAAAGACGACATTTACGAAGGCTTTAGCAAAGGGGCTTGGTGTACAAAGAACGGTTAATAGCCCAACATTTACGATTGTAAAGCAATATGAGGGACGTTTACCATTTAATCATTTAGATGTCTATCGTTTAGCAGAAAGCGATGAAGATCTTGGATGGGACGAACTATTTTATGGAGATGCTGTGTCAGTCGTAGAGTGGGCACATCTAATTGAACAGGATTTACCAAAGGAGCGTCTAGGAATAGAGATTTACCGAATCGGAGAAAATCAACGACGATTTGTGTTAACACCTCGTGGAAAGCGATATGAGTCATTATGTGAGGAGCTAATGAGATGATTTGGTTAGGGATTGAAACAGCGAATGCACCACTTTCTGTTGCTGTTGTAAGGGATGGAAAAGTGATTGCAGAGATTGTACAAAATATAAAATTAACACATTCGGTAGGAGCGATGCCAGCGGTTGAAGAATTGCTAAAAAAAGCTGGAATAAAGTCGGGTGAGTTGGATGCGATTGCTGTATCAGAAGGACCTGGTTCTTATACAGGTGTACGAATAGGTGTGACAATTGCAAAAACGTTAGCATGGACATTGAAAAAGCCTTTAGTTGGAATATCGAGTTTAAAGATATTGGCCGCAAATGCTGCTCTTTACAATGGATTTATTTGTCCTATTATTGATGCACGAAGAGAAAATGTCTATACGGCTGTTTATAAGGGTTCTAATCTTGAAGTAGTTATAGATGATTATCACGATCATATTGATGGCTTGTTAGAACGTTTAAAGGCTTTAGAGGCACCAGTTCTATTTGTTGGAGCAGATATAGATGTTTTTTGGCATAAAATCGTTGAGGTAATGGGTGAGCATGCTCAGCGTACGCCGTTTAGCAATGATTTACCACGAGCAAGTGAACTGATTCGACTAGCTACTAAAGTAGAGCTACCGAGTGTGGATGCAGTTCATCATTTTATTCCGCAATATAAACGCATTGCAGAGGCGGAGGCAAACTGGCTGAAGGAACAAAAGGAGAAGGCTCATGAGCAGTAATATAACGTATCGTAAAATGGAATCTGATGATGTACCAGCAGTATATGAAATTGAGCTTGCTACATTTCCTACACCATGGACACTAGATTCCTTTTACTATGAAGTGCATGAAAACCAGTATGCACATTACGTATTAGCTATGGATGAAAATGAAGGTATTATAGGTTTTTGTGGAATGTGGATGGTTATAGACGCAGCGCAAATTACGAATGTAGCCGTTATAGAGACAGCTCGTGGCCGTGGAATCGGTGAAGGATTGATGCGAGAGGCAATGCGTATTGCTAGAGACCATAGTATGGAAGTCATGAGTTTAGAGGTGCGAGTGACGAATACAGTTGCTCAAAACCTTTACCGGAAGCTTGATTTCCAAGATGGTGGCATACGGAAAGGATATTATACTGATAACGGGGAGGATGCCCTTGTCATGTGGGTGAATTTATGATGGAAAATCGAATTATATTAGCAATAGAATCAAGCTGTGATGAAACAGCAGCAGCGATTATTCGGAACGGCTCTGAAATTGTTTCGAATGTCGTTGCTTCTCAAATAGAAAGTCATAAACGATTTGGCGGGGTTGTACCTGAAATTGCATCTCGTCACCATGTTGAACAAATTACAGTAGTTATTGAAGAAGCTTTAGCTCAGGCAAATATGAAACCTACTGATTTAGATGCGGTTGCAGTTACTGAAGGACCAGGCCTTGTAGGTGCATTGTTAATTGGAATTAATGCCGCGAAGGCCTTTGCCTTTGCAAATAATTTACCGATTATCGGTGTACATCATATAGCTGGGCATATATATGCTAATGCACTAGTGCAGCCAATGGAATTCCCATTATTAGCACTAGTTGTATCAGGTGGCCATACTGAGCTAGTTTATATGAAAGAACATGGCTCTTTTGAGGTCATCGGTGAGACGAGAGATGATGCAGCCGGTGAGGCTTATGATAAGGTTGCGCGAGTCCTAGATTTACCGTATCCAGGAGGACCGCGTATTGATAAACTAGCACACGAGGGGGATGAGGCTGTATCCTTTCCACGAGTGTGGTTAGAAGAAGATTCTTATGATTTTAGCTTTAGTGGCCTGAAATCAGCAGTTATCAATTATAAGCATAACATGGATCAACGCGGTGAAGACATTTCTCCTACTGCCGTTGCAAAAGGATTTCAGGATAGCGTAGTTGAAGTGCTAACAGCAAAAACATTAAGGGCTGCGCGTGAATATAAAGTTAAACAAGTTATTGCGGCTGGAGGTGTTGCGGCTAATAAGGGATTGCGCACATCACTTGAGATGGTATTTGCTGAGGAAGGCATACCATTTTTCGTACCACCATTAAAACTATGTACAGATAACGCCGCGATGATAGGAGCGGCGGCAACACCAATGTTTGAAGCGAATATCCGCAGTAATTTATCGATGAATGGTCGCCCTGGGATGGAGCTAAAATCCTGGGTATAAAACGGAAGGGGTATCTTAGATTTGATTCTATGATACCTCTTTTGATTTTTGAAAAAATTGTAGAAAAAGATTGGAAATAGAACTGTTTAATTAACTAATTTTTCAGAAAATTATCCACAGGTTAGGTTGAAAAATATACTGCGAACATTCGTACTTATGCACAAAATGTTGATAACTTGTGTATAACTTGTGATTATTCTATATCTAGTGGTGTGTTTTTCACAAAATGATGTGAAAAAAATAATTTGATATTGTGGACAATGTGGAAAAGTCTGTTGATATGTTGGTATTACTAGATTTATTATGTGTATAAAGTTGTGGGCATTTTTTGTCGAAAAATAGCACTTGACCAATATATATGAAAAATGGAGGCGAGTAAAGGAAAAAGCCATGTGACAGGCACATGACTTTACGTAATTTTACACAATAATATTTTCGAGTTCCTCGTTTAGCTCAAGCCATTCCATCTCAAATAGCTCATGCTGTTCCTTAACAGTGGATAATTTACCTTGGAGCTTTGTAATTTTTTCGTGATCTGTAAAAATTTCAGGATCACAAAGAGCTTCTTCTAAATCAGCTATTTCAATAGTTACTTTTTGCATTTTTTCCTCTAGCTCTTCAATGGAACGTCTAATTTGGCGCTCTCGTTTTTTAGCCTCTTTATCAATCATAGAGGTTGAAGTTTTCTCAGGTATCTTTATTTGTGATTGAGGTTGAGTGGTAGCTTTCATCTGTGCTATTTCCAATAGCTCTTGTTTCTTTTCAAGATAATAATCATAGTCTCCTAGGTACTCAAAGGAACCATCACCAGACAGTTCGATTACTTTAGTAGCAATTCGGTTAATGAAATATCGATCATGTGATACAAATAGGAGTGTACCAGGATAATCGATTAATGCATTTTCGAGTATCTCTTTACTGTCTAAATCTAAGTGGTTTGTAGGTTCATCGAGAATTAAGAAATTTGCCTTTTGCATCATCAATTTGGCCAGTGCCAGTCGTGCCTTCTCTCCACCAGATAAAGATGTCACGGTTTTATCTACATCGTCTCCTGAGAATAAGAAACGACCTAGCACTGTGCGAATATCTTTCTCATTCATTAATGGCCATTCATCCCATAGCTCTTTTAGTACACTTTTATTACTCGATAGCTTTGCCTGTTCCTGATCATAATAACCAATTTGAACATTTGTGCCATAGCGGATCTCTCCTGAGAGTGGCTGTAAATCTTTTACGATGGTTTTTAATAAAGTTGATTTACCAACTCCATTTGGACCAACAAGTGCAATACGGTCCTCACGGAAAGTCCTTAAAGTGATGCCGTTTGATATTTTCTTATCCCCATAACCTACAGCTAAGTTATCAATAGATAATACATCATTACCACTTTGACGCTCTATCGTAAAACCAAAGCTTGCTGACTTTTCATCGCCATCAGGGGACTCCATCCATTCTGTTCGTTCGAGCATTTTACGACGACTTTGTGCCATTTTAGTAGTAGAAGCACGGGCAATATTTTTTTGGATAAATTCCTCGAGTTTGGCTTTTTCATCTTGCTGGCGCTCAAATAACTTTACGTCACGCTCATAACTTTTCGCCTTTTCGTCTAAATAGGCACTATAATTGCCAGTATATTTTGTAACGCGATGACGGGAGACTTCATAGACGACAGAAACAACCTGATCTAGGAAGTAGCGGTCATGAGAAACAATTAAAATAGCACCTTCATAGCCTTTTAAGTAAGATTCCAGCCAAGAGAGTGTTTCAATATCTAAATGGTTTGTAGGCTCATCGAGTATTAATAGATCGGGTTTACTTAAAAGAAGCTTAGCAAGAGCTAAACGAGTTCTTTGTCCCCCTGACAATGAGCTAATTGGTTTATCATAATCTCCAGGATAAAATTGCATACCATGAAGTACAGAACGTGTATCAGATTCATATTGATAGCCACCAGCATCTTTAAAATTATGCTGTAAATGATCGTATTCAGACATTATCTTTGCATACAAAGTAGGGTTTTCATAAACAGCAGGATCGGCCATTTGTTGTTCTAGTGACCGAAGTGTTTGTTCTTGTGCAATAAGTGGTTCAAAAATTGTCATCATTTCGTTCCAAATTGATAACGTCGAGTTTAAACCAGCATGCTGCTCTAAATATCCGATTTGTATACCTTTAGGAATGATAATATCGCCAGAGTCATATGACATTTGACCAGCAATTATTTTAAGTAAAGTGGATTTACCCGCACCATTACGTCCTACTAAAGCTACGCGGTCACGGTGTTGGACCTCTAATTTAACGCCACTTAAAATTTCATCTACAAGGAAGGATTTATATAGTTGATTGACTTGTAAAACAATCATTCTTGACACCTCAATTCTTCCTTAGTGTAATGGATGAGAGATTTGCTTGCAATGTCGATGCTTTACTTATTCCAAGCTGTCATGTAAGATTGAAACGATTTCCCTTTAATTAATAGCGTAACAGCACCATTGACTAAGGAGAAATCCTTCAGTAAATACAATAAACTTTAAGCATGTATCATAAATAGTTTATACATTATTAAGGAGGAAAAAGTTTGAAACAAGAATTAAAAATTCCACAAGCTACTACCAAAAGACTTCCTCTTTACTATCGATTTATCCAAAACTTTGCGCAAGAAGGCATGGAACGCATTTCGTCGAAGGAACTAAGTGAAGCGATGAAAATTGATTCTGCAACAATTCGTCGTGACTTTTCTTATTTTGGCGCACTTGGGAAAAAGGGTTATGGTTACGATGTGCAGCATTTATTAAAATTTTTTAGTCAAACGCTCGATCAACATGAAACGACAAAAGTAGCGTTAATTGGCGTAGGGAATTTAGGTAGTGCTTTACTAAAATACAATTTTCAAAAAAATCATAATACCCACATCGTTGTAGCGTTCGATCCTAAGGCTCCAAAGGAAGGAAAAATGATTAGTAATATTCCCGTTTTCCACCCGGAATTATTGGAGGAAAAATATGCCGAATACGGAGCGGAGCTTGCGATTTTAACGGTTTCCCCACACTCTGCACAGAAGATGGCAGACCGATTAGCAGCAATGAACGCAAAAGGTATTTTAAACTTTACACCAGAGCGTATTACCGTACCAGATAAAATGCAGCTTTTAACAATAGATTTGTCGGTAGAATTGCAGGCACTCATTTATTTAATTCGCAATCAAGAAGAGTGAAATTTGTACATAATTAAACGTATAGTTCACAGTCTCTGTACAGTAGAAGTATTAAATAAATCGAGAAATAATCCTACTAGAGTGACGAAAAAAGTTCACATATAATTAAATAGCAAAATGACGAAAGATGCGTTAAAATGATGGATATAAAGAGGAGGTGGCTGAAATGGGTCCAATAGGTCCAATGAGCCTCATTATTATCGGAGTTGTCGCTTTACTAATTTTTGGCCCTAAGAAGTTACCAGAGCTTGGTAAGGCATTCGGTTCAACACTACGTGAATTCAAAAATGCTACTAAAGGATTAGCAGACGATGACGATGATGACAAGAAAAAGAAAGAACTAGATAAGTAAGTTAGGATGTTGAGGAATGAATCCAAAAGATCTAACTGTTATTGAGCATATAGAAGAATTAAGAAAACGGCTTTTCATTGTTGCCGTTTTCTTTGTTCTTGCTATGGTTGCTGGCTTTTTTGTTGCAAAGCCAATTGTTAAATATCTTCAAATTACTGGGGAATCTTACAATATAGTACTCCATTCATTTGATGTAGTAACACCACTTTCAATTTATATCCAAGTTATTTTTTTAATATCATTAATTCTTTCTTCGCCGATATTGATGTACCAATTGTGGGCATTTATAAGTCCTGGACTAAGGGACATAGAACGAAAAGCAACCTTAAAGTATATTCCGTATGCGTTTTTATTGTTTTTAGCAGGGTTGTCCTTTTCATTCTTTTACTTATTTCCTTATGTCATAAAATTTATGATGGGTTTATCGAATGAATTAGAAGTACAGCCGACAATTGGCATAAAGGAGTATTTTTCATTTTTATTTAGACTTACAATACCATTTGGTTTCCTTTTCCAATTACCGATTGTAGTCCTATTCTTTTCACGTATCGGAATGTTATCTCCAGAAATACTAGTTCGTTTTCGAAAGTATTCTTATTTTGGTTTGTTTGTGTGTGCTGCCATTATTGCACCACCTGAATTAGCTTCACACTTAATGGTTTCAGTACCATTGTTTATGCTATATGAAGTTAGTATTATGATTTCTCGTATCGGTTACAAGAAATACTTAAAATCAGAGGAACTACGTTTGAAGGAAGAACAGGAAGCTGAACAAAAGCGTCAGGTTGAAGAGGCACTAGAACAGCAGCGACTTCAAATCGAAGAATTAAATCAACAATAATGGTAGAAGCTCGATGCATCTTAATAGCATCGAGCTTTTTTGGTGTAATTGGATAAGTGGGAAAGTACAAAAATATGGTATAGATCATTAATGCAATAAAAAATCAGTGGGATGAAAAACTCCCACTGATTTTTATTGCATTTTTTCTAGTTCTTCAAGAAACTTTTGCAATGGTTCTGCATACACTTGTACAAGGGTCACAAAACCATTAAGCATGACGTGTGCAATGATTGACGTCCATATGCGTTTTGTTTTGTGATATAAGAAGGCAAAAATCAATCCACAAATTGTATAAAGCAAGATATGTGAGAAGTCGAAGTGAATAACTGCAAAGAAAATTGCACTTACTATAGCGGCAACCCAGAAATTAGTTGTTTGGACAAGCGATCCAAATATAACACGGCGGAAGACGAATTCCTCTAAAATTGGTCCAAATACGACGATTGCTAATATCGCGATTGGAGCGCCTTTTGCAATGGCTACAATATCAGCAGTGTTTTGTGACCCGCCTTTGATACCAAATACGGCCATTTCGATAGCGGCACCAATCATTTGACCAAAGAATACTAAGAAGAAACCAAGAATTCCCCATACTATTGTGAGTGGGATAGTTTCTTTTTTTCCTTGATAGATATTCCAAAACGCTTTATCACGAGAGGTTAGAACTAAACTTAGAATTAATGCAATGGCAAAGCTAAGTGCGATATACCAGCCTTGCGTAAGTGGAGCAGCTTGTTCATGAGGTAACCCGGTTGTACTCATAACAAGTTGATGAAACGGTTTTAACAGCCATCTGCCTGATAACTGCATGAGAATATAGATAAGCAAAACATAAAGAGCTGTTTTTTTATGTTTATTTACTTTTTGAGAATTACTCACAGTCAAAATCCTTTCCATTTATAAGCTACCTTTCTATTGTAGTGGAATATGGAAAGAAAACAAAATTTTTCGAAGTTCCGGCTTGCAAAAAAAAGTGTGATTGATTATCATAATATTGTATTAGCACTCAACTGTATAGAGTGCTAATAAAATTTCAACACATACATTTAATTAATAGGAGGTTGTTTCACTTGTTAAGACCACTAGGAGATCGTATTGTAATTGAACTAATCGAGGTAGAAGAAAAGTCTGCATTCGGTATTGTCCTACCAGACTCTGCAAAAGAAAAGCCACAAGAAGGTAAAGTTGTAGCAGTTGGGACAGGTCGTGTATTAGAGAACGGACAACGTGTAGAGCTTGACGTTAAAGTTGACGACCGCATTATTTTCTCTAAATACTCTGGTACAGAAGTTAAATATGAGGGTAATGAATACTTAATTTTACGCGAAAGCGATATTCTTGCAATTATTGAATAAACCAACGCTTTATTTTGCTTTAATAAAGTTAATGCCTTCAGTGTTTGTCACAGATGGGATAGTGATAAGACTGTATGGCGAAATGTTAAAATATATTGATGAAGCTTAACGAATATTCCATTTCAGGAGGGTAAATTCACATGGCAAAAGATATTAAATTCTCAGAAGAAGCTCGTTCATTAATGCTACAAGGTGTAGATAAATTAGCAAATGCAGTAAAAGTTACTTTAGGGCCTAAAGGTCGTAATGTAGTTTTAGAAAAAAAATTCGGTTCACCACTTATTACAAATGACGGTGTAACAATTGCTAAAGAAATTGAGTTAGAAAACCCGTACGAAAACATGGGTGCAAAATTAGTGGCAGAGGTTGCTTCTAAAACAAACGAAATCGCTGGTGATGGTACAACAACAGCAACAGTACTAGCTCAAGCAATTATTCGTGAAGGCTTGAAAAACGTAACAGCTGGTGCAAACCCTGTAGGTATCCGTAAAGGGATCGACAAAGCAGTTGCAGCAGCACTTACAGAATTACACGCTATTTCTCGCCCAGTAAGCAATAAAGAGGAAATTGCACAAGTTGCTGCAATCTCAGCTGCGGATGAAGAAGTAGGTCAATTAATTGCAGAAGCAATGGAACGTGTAGGTAACGATGGTGTTATTACTATCGAAGAATCTAAAGGCTTCACAACTGAGCTTGATGTAGTAGAGGGTATGCAATTCGACCGTGGTTATGCATCACACTACATGGTTACAGATACAGATAAAATGGAAGCGGTACTAGACAACCCATTCATTTTAATTACGGATAAAAAAATTACAAACATCCAAGAAGTATTGCCATTATTAGAGCAGGTAGTACAACAAGGTCGCCCACTTTTAATCATTGCTGAAGATGTTGAAGGTGAAGCTCTTGCAACTCTTGTAGTGAATAAACTTCGTGGTACATTCAATGCTGTAGCGGTTAAAGCACCAGGATTTGGCGACCGTCGTAAAGCAATGCTGGAAGATATCGCAATTTTAACAGGTGGTCAAGTAATTACAGAAGAATTAGGCTTAGACCTTAAATCAGCAGATATTACATCACTTGGTCGTGCTGCGAAAGTTGTTGTCACAAAAGACAATACAACAATCGTAGAAGGCGTTGGCGGTGCAGATGCAATCGAAGGCCGCATTGGTCAAATCCGTGCTCAGCTTGCTGAAACAACTTCAGAATTCGATAAAGAAAAATTACAAGAACGCCTTGCAAAATTAGCAGGTGGTGTAGCAGTAATCAAAGTTGGTGCTGCAACAGAAACAGAACTAAAAGAACGCAAACTTCGCATTGAAGATGCACTTAATTCAACTCGTGCAGCTGTTGAAGAAGGTATCGTATCAGGTGGTGGTACAGCACTTCTTAACGTCTATGCAGCAGTTGAAAAAGTGGCAGATGCAGAAGAAGGCGATATAACAACTGGTGTGAAAATCGTTCTACGTGCTTTAGAAGAGCCAGTTCGTCAAATCGCAAACAATGCAGGTCTTGAAGGCTCAATTATCGTGGATCGCCTAAAACGCGAAGAAATCGGTGTAGGCTTCAACGCAGCAACAGGCGAATGGGTGAACATGATGGAAGCGGGCGTAGTAGACCCAGCGAAAGTAACTCGCTCAGCACTACAAAACGCAGCATCAGTTGCAGCTCTATTCTTAACAACAGAAGCTGTTGTAGCAGACATTCCAGAAGCAGCTCCAGCAATGCCAGACATGTCTGGTATGGGCGGCATGCCAGGAATGATGTAAGGGTTTTTCCCTTCCATTTTGAGAAATAGTCACTGCTGTTATTCGCCCAATTTGTGAAGCAGTCATGTAAATAATTAATTTCAATAACAATAACCACTTCTCGGTAATCAAGAGGAGTGGTTTTTTGTTGCTTAAATTTGCATATCAAGATTTTTTAGATGACAGGAAATTTAAAAATACGAGCGAGGTGAACATTCAAAACTACAAAATGCTTTTAGGCAAATTCATTGATTATTGCGTGGACGAAAGAAGAAACTCTTTTGTTACAAGACCATTTCTGATGAAAGCAATTGTACTAAAAGTTATCAAAAATAATTTCGTACAAACTGTAGTAATAGGATTGTTTGTATTTGCCATGTTTATTGGTATATTCGTTGCTTTCATGTTTAAAGCAAAAATGGGTGGGACGATTAGAATTTCAAAATTGGTGGCTCCGATGTTGGAATCCAACTCGGACAATGTGTCGTAGTTGGGAACCATTGGTACGCTTGATGTGGTGAGAAGGTAATGTGTTTACCTGCTTGGCAATAGGTATGTAATAGCTTATGGCAGTATAATTATAGGTTATAGTGCAATAAGGAATGTTTACGCATTAAAGGGTATAATTAGAGGTTACACCCTGGCGCCGTCTCAAGTGGCGGACGTTAAATATATATTCATTGAACCCTGTTACAATCTTCTGTTATTATTATCCTAATTACATAATATAAACCAATACATAATTACATAAAGATAAAAAATTATTGAGGGGTAATAACATGAAGAGAAAAACAAAATCGGCAATTGTAATCATTGTAATATTGTTCACTTTTGGTGGAATTTTTGGTTATATCAAATCCACCGAACAAATAGAAAAACCTGTTCCTGAAAAAGAAAAAGCACTTGTTGAACATGATGGAGTAACGCTTGAAGATAAAATTGTTACAAAAGAAGAATTGCTATATCCTGATAACTTAATAGAGCACAAAGTGAACGAAGCCATTCATAGCATGTCTCATCAAAAAGTTGAAGCTAAAGTAAAATGGGGTCACACGCAAATAACACAAGCTAAAGTTGATCGATTGTTGGAAATTTCCAAAGAAAGCAATTATAAATATAAAGAACTTTACATTGAAATATTGGAAAGATGGTCAGAAGGTGATTTTTCTCATGCTGTAGAAGATCATAACGCAATTTGGGAGATGCAAGGAGGCGACGAATCAAGAAATTCAGGGAAAGCAATTCGTTTGTTGACTCCTGCTGAAGAGCAAGCTTATATTGAAAACAATTTAACATATGACTTATATGATAAATAACGCTCAGCAATATGTTTCTGCATTCTTTTTGTTTTTAGCGAAAATCAAGGTAATGTACGTCCGTTTTTTTATTTGAAAAAGCAAACTAGGAACTTCCTAGTTTGCTTTTGATCTCTTGTTTATTCAATATCGTTACATCTACTTGCAATTGCTTCTGAGACCAGCAAATAGATACAGGATGCAACTTATCGAGATAGATCAATTGTGTCTGAAAATCTTTATACGTATCGCGTATAGCAATTGTATTCAACAAATGCGGTGCTGTAATCGGCAATAAACCCGTTTTAAAAAGAGCTTCCTTCATTGTCCAGAACTCATAAAACAACTTTAATTGTTCTAGTTCTGCATGTTGCTGTAGTATCTGCAATTCATCCTGTGACATTGCAAATCGCATGACATCGTCGCTCACAAGTTTTATTTTTTCAACATCAATCCCAACACTACCTTCATGCGTCAGTGCAACAACAATCCATTCTCCAGAATGAGACAGATTAAAATCGCCTTTCCAACTATCGTTTCCTATCATATATGGACGACCTTGTTTATCTCGAGCAATTTGGATATGTTGCACATCGGTTAAATGTTGGATGGACCATCTGACAAGGATACTTCCTAGTAATGCTCTTTGTTGGTCTTTCCAATGCTTGTATTTTACTATCCTTAGCTGTTCATCATTGGAAAGGGAAGAGAGAAACATATCCCGTTCCGATTTTTTTAATTGTGGACCAATAGGAAGCGCAAATATGTGTCCGTCATTAAATGTTAGCATTATCCAACTTCAACAGGCTCTGGCTTAGGGAAATAACCCATTTTAATGCCATAATTAATCATATTACGAATAAAGGCTACATTCGGTACCGCGCATGTGATATCGGTATTCTCTAAGAATTTCTGTGTTTGGCGACAATCAAATACAAACGGAGAATCACTTGCTCCATCGCCTTCAAGCTGTGCAATGGCTAATGATAAATAGTCCTGCGCTTCCTCAGAATGATTCCCATTTAAAAGCCAGTTCGTATATGCCTGTGCCGTCACAATCTCTAACTCATACCCAAGTTCCTTAATCATGTTGATAAACGCAAGATAAGTTAGGGGAGCAGGATTACACAAATGGAATATATGTCCATTTGCCGCTGGCTGACTAGCTAGAGCTACTAGTGCTTGGCTTGCGTAATTAATCGGAGTAAAATCGACATGCCAATTAGCAGTTGGCGTTTTACCTAAATAAAGCATAGATTTTATCATTCGGTAAAAAGCATTATCGTCTATATTTCGTTGGAATTTTCCTGTCTCAGAATGGCATGTTAAATTTCCTACACGATATATTGAAACGAGAATATCATCGTGTATTGCATTTCGAACAAGGTTCTCAGCCACTAGCTTACTTTGCGTATAAACATTGTCGAGCTTTATATCATAATTAAAGTTGCCTTGCTCCTCGTTAAGGCCCCATTGATGTGCGGCAAGCTCCTCCGGAATCCCCATTGTTGAAACATAGTGGAAATGGACTCCTTTTTTACGCTTTGCGAGTTCAAGTAAATATTTAGTCCCTTCGACATTTACATCATTAAAATGATCTGCCGCACCGAAATGTCTTACATCAGCTCCACAATGTATAATGGCGTCAATTTCTTCCGTCATTGTCTGTTCATCTTCTTTTGATAAATCAAGTGCATGTTTACCTAAATCACCTTGTATAACGGTTATTCGATTTTTCATCAGGAGATCTATGTCATTGCCGAAATAAAATAGCATACTATCCTTTAGTTTTTCTTCGAGTGAAGTATGAGCATTTGGTCGAATCAGACAGTAGATATGTGCGGTTGTTTTCGTCAACAGCTCGTATAAAACATGACTGCCTAGGTAGCCAGTCGCTCCGGTCAACAAAACTGTATTCATAGGTAATGGTTTCACCGTTTGAAAAACTGAGTGGGCACTTGGCTCCATTAATTCCTTCACGATTAGGTTAGCGGATTGCTCCTGATTTTCATTATCCTCAGGCTGATAGTTACTAATATAATGATCAAGCTCAGCAATCGTTTGATGCTGGAAGAAATCTTGAATTTTTAAAAATGGAATATGCTTTTTAACTTGTACTAGTATCTCAAGTACTTTCAAAGAATGTCCACCAATGTGGAAGAAGTTATCATGAATTCCGACACGCTCAATACCAAGCACGTACTCCCAAGCATTTGCTAACAGCTGTTGTAGGTCATTTTCTGGTGCATCATATGGACTGTTGAGAGATGTAGATACTTCCATTGCGGCTAATTGTTTACGATCAATTTTGCCTGTTGGCGACAGCGGCATTTGTTGTAATTCAAAGAAGTGATCAGGAACCATATAATCTGGTAGATTACTTGTCAAATAATCTCTAATCGAGATTTGCTCTACTTGCATATCAACTGACGTAGTGTAGTATGCGGATAAAGTATTATTGCCATCTGAAATTTTCTTCGCCACAATAACAGCTTCTTGAATATGAGGATGATTACTTAATACCGTTTCGATCTCCCCAAGCTCTATACGAAAACCTCTTACTTTGATTTGTGAGTCTTTGCGCCCGACAAATTCAATAACACCGCTTGGCAATAAACGCACTAAATCACCTGTTCGATACATCAATTCATTGGATTTAAATAAATGGGGAACAAATGCTTCAGCCGTTTTTTCAGGTTGATTTAAATAGCCTGCCGCTAGACCTGCACCCGCGATACATAATTCTCCAGCTTCGTGAATAGGACAAAGCTGGCCTTCCTGATTAACAATATACATCTCATAATTGGCAATTGGCTTACCGATAGGAATACTTGCCTGAATGTCTTTTATCTCATCTTTCACCCTGTAATAAGAAGATAACACTGTACATTCTGTTGGCCCATAAACATTAATAATCTCTGTAGTTGTGCCAAACTTTTCTTGCCATCTTTGTACGACAGCGGGCATAAGAGCTTCTCCACCTACTGACAAATAGTTAAGTGAGGATAGTTTTACTCGATAGTCTTCGGAAAGGAATGTAGCAAGTTGTGTAAAAAATGCATTTGGAACAGTAGCTGTCGTTACTTGTTCTCGTTCAATCATATCGGCGAATGCTTCAACCGATATTCGTTCGATACTAGTTAACATATGTAATCTTGCACCTGAAAAGAAAGCTGTAAATGTTTCCGTCACAGATGGATCAAAGCTGTAGGAGATAAACTGAGAAAAGACGTCATCTTTTGTGGCTTGATAGATTTTTTGATTATCTGTAATCAGGTTAATAACGGCTTCATGCTTGAGCATTACTCCCTTTGGTTTGCCTGTCGACCCCGATGTATAAATAATATAGGCTAAGTCTGATGGGCTGAGATCACAGTGGATATTTTCTTTCGAATAGGATAGCTCCATCCGACTCAGGGTAAAGACGGTACGAGGTAGGGAATCATTATGTATACATTCATCAATCAATTGAGTATGTTCATCTTTTGTTAATATAAATGAGGCACCTGTGTCGTTCAAAAGGTAATGACAACGCTCTTTTGGATAGCTTGGATCGATAGGAACATAAATACCTCCTGCTTTTAATACGCCTAGCAAACTAATTACTGTCTCTTTACTTCGTTCCATGACAATTGCTACAAAATCACCCTTTTGAAGACCTTTAGCTACTAACATATGGGCAATCTGATTTGACTCTTCATTTAGCTGATGATAAGTCATCATGCCTCCTTCAAAAGACAGCGCTATCTTGTCAGCAAATTGTTTGGCAGCTTGATAAAACACTTCTGGTATTGATTTATTCTTATCATAATAGGTCTTTGTTTGATTTAAAGCCTGATATAAAAGCAAATCCTTCTCGTTTAACAGTTGTGTGCGATTGGATAAAGGATTTTGTTGTTCAGGTTGTTTTGTTTGACGTCGTGTTATTAAATCAAGGTCTCGTTTTATATTCAATCATTACAACTCCTATTTAAAGGGGACCGTCTAATAAGCCTATCAATAAGCAGAATTATATAGTCAATCAAAAAACAGCTCACGTTCTGCAAAGCGGTTAGATCCCGCAGTTGTATAATACAATCTGCGAGATACCTTATTTCGAACAAATGGTATTATGACTTTATTTCTGCTTATTCGATGGCCCCTATCATTTTTTCCTTCTTTTAGCTGGCAGTAAAACCCCACTTTAAGTTGATGAGGGTAAACTAAAGCAAATCAATTTCGCCTTGGCGTAATTGCGTCCGGATTTTGAATTGTGCTATTTGTAGGAAGTTAACCTAAAACCGTCACTTCCTGTGACAACGGTTAACTGACCTACATCGGTAAAAACGCCACGTCCTGTGGCTTTACCGAAATGACCGACATCGTGTTGGCCCTCGTGCAGGCCTCCTTTGAAAATCCGTGACATCCGCCGGAGGCTTTATCTTCATTCAGTGGGTGTCCAAACACCTACTGAATAAAGATAAAGGGGGCTCAACTGCCAATGAATGTCCGATTAGTTCTATCCTGTGTGAATCCTCTGAATGAAGGTTCACTTCATTATTTCACTTCAAATGTATTGACAACATTAAACAATTCATCTGACAAATCAGTCAGCACTTGGGCTTCTTCAGAAACTCTTTGTACAGTATTAAGTTGGGATGCAGAGGCTTCAGCTACTGCTCTCGTATTATCTCTCGAAAGGACCGAGAAGCCCTCCATATCTTTAACCGCAGAAGTTACTTCTTCCATACCGGCTGCCATTTCTTCAATCGTGGCGGATAGTTCTTGAAACTGTCCAGTAACATGATGTATCGAAGTTAAAATTTTACTAAATGATTTCTCAGAATCATTAATCATCACCAAACCATTATCAACCTCTTCCACAGCTCGTACCATTACATTTACTGATTCGTTCGTATCATGTTGGATATGTGAGATAAGGGTAGAAATTTCTCGAGCTGATGCTTCTGATTGCTCAGCAAGCTTACGAACTTCATCTGCTACAACAGCAAAGCCACTTCCAGCTTCTCCAGCACGAGCAGCTTCTATTGCTGCATTCAATGCTAATAAATTTGTTTGAGAAGCAATGCCTGTAATAATACCAACGATTTCTTCAATTTTACTTGAATGCTCACCAAGCATTTTTACGGAAGCGGCTGATTGATTCACCGCTTTACTAATTGCATTCATTTGAGCGACAGATTTATTTGTAGAGTCGTTTCCTTTTTCAGCTTCCTCTGAAGCAAGAATAGAAGATTCAGAGATTTGATTTGATGTCATGGCAATGCGTTGAATACCAATGCTCATTTCTTCAATAGTAATGGCACTTTCTTTTGCTTTTTGAACTTGTAAATCAGCGCCACTAGCAATCTCTTGCATGGATGAGGCTACACCATTGTATGAATCTGTTGCTTCCTGCATGTTTGTGGATAAAACATTTGCAGTGTTTGAAACTTGAGCAGAAACGTTTGTTGCACTTTTAATAACTGTTTTCAAATTCTCAATCATGGAATTAAAGTTTTGCGTAAGTAGGCCCACTTCATCTGTTGATTTTACAGGTAAAGGCTCAAGCTCTAAATTACCTTCTGCTACTTTTTTAGATTGTTGAGAAAGTTGTTGGATTGGTGTCAATTTCCTTCTTAAAAGCGAGTAAACCGCAATAGAAGCACCAACTAAGAAAATTACTGTAACTAAAAGAGTCCATAATACTTCGGACATTGCCTTAGCGTTTACCATCGATACATCATAGTCGATTGCGTAAGCTGCTAAAATAGTCCCGTTTTCATCCAAAATAGGTGTAAGTCCTGTTTTATAGCTACCAAACTCATCACTATATATTTCAGTAGCAGTAGCTTTCTGCGTATCAAAAACCTCTTTAATCCGTGCAAGGAAATCTTCAGATAGCCCCATTGCTATCATATCCTGATTATATTCGGCGCCTGTATCCAGTACACTAGATGAAAGAACTGGTGCATTTATTTTCTCTCCATCTACAGTAATGATAAAGAGGTTAGTGATAATATCTGAATGATCGTTTATATCATCCATTTCTTTTGTTAGACGAAGGACATCTGGGTTTTTAGCGTTTGGCTCCTTCAATACAGAGTACAATGTCTTTTGATCGATAGTCTTTGATAGTATCATCCCTTTATCAAAAAGAGATTGATCCATATCTTTTAAATTACTAGTCTTTACTATATAATAGGAAAGACCTAGAGTAACTAATCCGAATAATAATAAAATACTTAGCATTATAGCTGTTAATTTCATACTGATGGACATATACTGTTTCTTGCTTTTCTTCATGCTCTTCCTCCTAAAATTATATACAAGACATATTTTAAGTAAAAAAAGGGACAATCGTAGCTGAGATAGTCAATAGTAATGAGAAGCAAATGTTACAATTGGTAGTCCGTTTGTAACGAATCATGGAAGACTCTGTACCTTTTTATTAAAATATTTATGAATGTAAAGTAATCCATTCATCCCTAACATTAAAAACTATACTGCCAAAAAAAATGATTAACAACCCAGAAAACTTACTATTTCAACTTTTGCTTTTCGGACATAAAATAAAAAAATAGTTTTTTTAGTCTATAAAATTCTGTGTTGTGTTGATATTTATACAAAAATGCTAGCTTTTATTAATAAAAAGAAGAAGTTATTCAGATTGATTTCAAATGAGTTAGAAATAGGTTCTTTTTATTATTTGTTCATGTAAATTACATATATTATTATGCCAAGACAACAATTTTTTTATTGATTTTTAAAAATGGCGTAAACACAAAAGAGGTAGTTTGACAGTAATTTAATATACAAAAAAGCTTTCCAGTAGTTCGTAATAAGAACTTTTGGAAGGCTTTTTTGTTACTTTTATCTTTGAAGCAACATATCACATTCCTGGTAGATTCATACCTGGGAAACCAGGATATTGCCCACCTGGATATGGTTGAGGACGCGGCGGGTATGGTTGTGGTGGATATGGCTGCGGCGGATATGGCTGTGGAGGACGCGGTGGATATGGCTGCGGCGGATATGGCTGTGGAGGACGCGGTGGGTATGGCTGCGGCGGATATGGCTGTGGAGGACGCGGTGGGTATGGCTGCGGCGGATATGGCTGTGGAGGGCGCGGTGGGTATGGTTGTGGCGGATGCGGATGCGGAGGACGCGGTGGATATGGTTGTGGCGGATACGGATGCGGCGGACGTGGTGGATATGGTTGTGGTGGATATGGCTGCGGCGGATATGAAGGTGGACGAGAGCCAGGAGGCATGCCAGGACTAAACGGACGGTTAAAATCATCGGGAGTTAATCTAGGATATACCAATGGAACACACCTTTCTTTATTTTTCTCTTCTAACATATGCCGTCTATTATGATTGTCATAGGCTTTAGACTATGAATGAATAAAGTAATATTGGGATTTGATAAAATGTGAATTGTTATAAAATATAGCAATTTTAATTATAATAGAAGAAAATGATACAAAAGGGATGTTTAGTTAAATGACAATTATAAAAATCAAGAAAATAAAGGTGCAGAATTTACGCAATGTACGACAAGGTGAAATCGTATTATCGGTGAACTTTAATACATTTTTAAAGGCAAATGTTATTGGTTTATACGGACAGAATGGTTCAGGGAAAACAACGATTGTTGATGCATTTGGCTTATTGAAGGTACTTATTTCTGGTTGGGTTACTGAAGTAAAATTACCCTCTCAAGAAAAGCGGTTAATTATGGCAGGGGCGGATACGGCCAGTATTGAGTTTGAGTTTCTAGTAGAAAATCCATTTGGCACGTTTTTCATCAATTATTATGTAGAGTTACAAGAGGATGATAAACGACTATACACAACGGTTGAGCGTATAACTTACAGAGAAAATGAGAAAGGGAAGCGCTCAAAGGTTTTAGTTTATGTGACAGAAGAAGATATACAGATACGTAAAGTTAATCTTTCTGATATGAATGAAAATACGCGTATTCAATTATTAGTGATTCATCAACTAGCAAAAAGGCAATATACATCCTTTGTCTTTCACAAAGATTTAAAACCATTATTACAGGACGGGTTGTCAGAGCTAGAAATGCAATTGTTCCATAATATAGCAATAGATTTCAATCATGATTTGCATGTCGTGAATAATCAAAATATCGCTCCATTATTTGAAGAACGCATTATGCCCTTTAGTATTCACCTAGAAAAAACTCGAGGTTCCATTTCCTATGATTTGAAAGGTCCAGCGTTATTACCTGAGGATGCATTTTATGTATTATGTGAAGTGATTGAGCAAAGCAATCGTGTATTATCAGCGATTATTCCAGGTCTAACGATAAGGATTAACGTGATTTCAAAACAAACGATGGATAACGGGGAAAAAGGAATTCGATTTGAATTTTTATCGCAGCGAGGGGAGCGTGAATTACCGCTTCGGACAGAGTCAGAGGGCATTTTGAAAATTATTTCTGTGCTCAGTGTGCTCATTGCTGTTTATAATAATCCAAATGCTTGTGTAGTAATTGATGAATTAGATTCTGGTGTTTTTGAATATTTGTTAGGCGAGTTGTTAACAGTGATTGATGAGGATGGAAAAGGACAGCTTATTTTTACGTCTCATAATTTACGTGTGTTAGAGGTGCTTGCTATTAAAAACTTATGGTTCACGTCAACGAATGAAGATCATCGTTATATACAGCTAAAAGGCATTAAAGAGGTTAATAACGCTCGAGATGTATATTTACGCGCAATTCAATTGGGCGGACAGGATGAAGAGGTTTATAAGGAAACAAAAACGTTTAAAATCAAGCGTGCCTTTAGAAAAGCGGGTGTCCAACCTGACTAAAAAGGTTCTTTTAATCATTGTTGAGGGACAGACAGAACAAATTATATTAGAGGATTATCTAGATGAATATTTTGCGAACTCGACGATACGATTTGATGTACAACATGAGGATATTTTGACAAAATGGGATGCAAATAAGCGGATACCGAATATTAAAAATAGTGTTGTACGAGTAATCCAGAGCTATCTAGACAAATATAAGTTTTTAGCAAAGGATTTAACAGCTGTTGTACACATTACGGATGCGGATGGTTGCTTTATTGCACCTGATTTTGTAAAGGTGAAAGAGGATATTGAGCAAAATTTGTATTACACAGAGGACGCCATATTTGTGAAGTCAGAGAAACGCAAAAAGCAAATCGAGCAACGCAATGAAATGAAGGCGAATAATGCGAAAATCCTCGTGGCGAATGACCATTTTAACATTCAACGATTAAAAATACCGTATCAGCTATTTTACTTCTCTACAAATTTGGAGCATGTATTATGGAATGAACGAAATGAAGTAGCGACAGAAAAGGTGCAAAAAGCTGATGAATTTATGGAAAACTTATCAGGCTCCATTGAGGAGTATTTAAAAGAATTTCTACCTGTTTCTCCAGACCTGATGTATAAAGAAAAAATGAAAGAGAGCTGGTCATTTTTAATGGCTGGCTGTAATTCGTTACGGCGCGGCACGAATGTACCTTTATTATTTGAAATGATTAAATCCGATGTCGGAACGAAAAGTCAGAGTTAGTATAATAGTTTTCATGAAACAGGTGATGAATAGTAGTCGTCACCTGTTTTTGTGCGGACAAATTTCCTAGCGCATTTGTTCATAGCACAGATATGTCTTAAAATAGCTGGATCCTTAATATCTGATTTTTTCAAAGGAATTAGTACAAGCACACGAAGCTTATATTGCGTTTGTCATGAACTTCTAATAAACAAGAGGGGTAACAACGAAAAGAATGAAGTATTTATGTTAGTTGTATAAAAAAATTGGGAAAAGTGTAACAAAAAATCTGTTGTAACGACTTATTCGCGAGTGTAGAAAGTGGGGTGAAGTTTTGCAAAAAAGTATAGCGGAAATAGAACGTTTGTACGATTATTATCATCGTGATGTGTATCACTTTGCGCTTTATTATACAAACAGCAAGCAAGAGGCTGAAGACATTACGCAAGAAACGTTTTACAAGTTGATGAAGCAATTGGGTAATTTAAAGGATAAGGATAAAGTAAAAACGTGGATTATGTCGATTGCGCGAAATACAGCAGTAGATATACATAGAAAACAGAAAATTAAACGCCTATTAACAGAAAAGCTTGGACGGCAACCTGCACTGAGGGAGGTTCCAAAACCTTTGGAAATTGTAGAAAAAAATGAACAATGGCTAACAGTGCAGGAGGCATTAATGACTTTAAAATCGCATGATCGAACAATCATTATTTGTCGGATGTTAAAAGATTACACGATTCAAGAAACCGCTACGATTTTGGATATCTCGGAAGTCAAAGTACGTGTTGATTTTCACCGAGCAATGGCAAGACTTCGGAAAAAAGTAGGGAGGGATGAGTGATGGAAGAGCGTGATTACGAGATATTTGAGGCACTAAAAAAACGCCCTGATAAAGACCCAGATATAGATTTCTCCAATCAATTGCGTAGAGGACTCCAAAAGGGTTATCAAAAGAAGACAAAACGATTTTCTATCGCAACAATACTAACCGTTCCAGTGACCCTGGCTGTTCTTCTATTTGTTTTCATAATTGGTACAGGACAATCGTTCCAACTGAAAAATGCAGCACAGTTAACCATCAATCAGGAGAAAAATCTTACTAATATATTGTGTGTTCTTCTAATGCTTGCGCTCTCGTTGTTCATTATGTTCGTTTATTATAAGGGACTTACAAAAGGAAGACTTGTCTATATGACGTTCTCACTGTCCTTCTTAGCATGGGTAGGAAATCTAGTATATGCAGAACATCAAAACATTGATAAACCTATTGTGCAACCAAGCTATAGCGAATCCTACGATTTTACGAATAAGCGAGAAAGTATAGATGAGATTCAACGGGACTATTTGATGAAAAAAATTGAGGGAGGTACAGAATAATGAAAAACCCATATAGTTATTTATCTAGTGGAGTAAGTTTTATCTTTATTGATTTGAGACTATATGGAGTAATGCCAGATATCTTACCAGACTTCATCGGATTTGCACTTTTTATATATGGCATCCACTTACTTCCGACGTTTCATAACTTAAAGCGTTGGTCGAAAAATTTCGCTATTATTTTAATGATAATGTCGCTTTTTGTGGAGCTAGATCAATGGCTAGGTTTAATAATACTGGGGCAAGTGGGAGAGCAATTTATGCAATTCCTTTTCATGGTCTTTATGCTTTTGGTCTTCCAATTATTAATGCACATTTATAATAATCAACCATTAGAAACTAAAACTTTCAAAACATATCAGGTATTTATGGCATGCATGCTTAGTGGCTTCGTGATACAGGCATTTTCGATAAATGTTGGAGCAAACCTACAAGAAAATGTTCATTTTATAGGTTCTTTATTACAGTTGATTTCCTTTATATTATTTATAAATTATTGTCGAACGTGTGAAAAAATTTATAAAAAAAATGAAAGTAAAATCCATTCGCTACAATAAGCAATGGATTTTTCTCGTTTTAGGAATCTGTTCTTATGTGCAATGGCATCTTTTACTTCTTAGTTTCATAAGCTTTATAGGTATGATATCAAGACGGTAGAAGGAGGTACTGACATTCAAATACATGTTGTACGGGCAGGGGAGTCGTTATGGGGAATTGCACAGGCCTATGGAACAACAGTTCAAAGTATTGTAGACGCCAATCAAATTCCTGAGCCTAATCGATTAGTCATAGGGCAAGCTCTTGTGATACCAATTGTCGGGAGCTTCTATTATGTACAGCCAGGGGATAGTCTTTGGACTATCGGTCGACGATTTGGCATCAATTATGAAACGCTTGCACAAGTAAATGGTATTAATGCAAATCAACCTTTATCAGTTGGAATGCGACTCTATATTCCGCCCCCACCAAAAACAAAAGCTGAAACATTAGCCTATTTAGAGCCGAGGGGGACATCGGTTAGTGAAGCATTGTTAAGTCAAGCAAGAGAAGCAGGTCCTTTTTTAACTTATCTTGCTTTATTTAGCTATGAGGCAAGGCGAGATGGGACGCTTAAGATTCCACCAAGTCAAGGTGTGACGCAAATTACTAATGATACAGGGGCATCTCTTGCAATGGTTGTCTCAAATTTGGAGAATTTTAGTTTTAGCGGGGACTTAGCGCGAGATATTTTTCAAAGTACAGCAGTACAAGACTTGCTCTTTGATAATATTCTTGCAGAGGCAAAGCGTTTAGGAACAGTTAGAGATATCCACTTCGATTTTGAAAATTTGCCGGGCGATCAACGCCAAGCATATAACAACTTTCTAAGGAGAGCTGTGAGTAAATTCCATCCACAGGGATATACAGTATCGACAGCGTTAGCTCCAAAAACAAGTGCTAGTGAGAAAGGTCCATGGACTGAGGGACATGACTATAAAGCCCATGGAGAAATAGTGGATTTTGTCATGTTAATGACTTATGAATGGGGATATTCTGCAGGACCTCCTATGGCTGTGTCGCCACTTCCAGAGGTAGAGGCAGTAGTTAAATATGCGGTTAGTGAAATACCTCGGAATAAAATTATTCTTGGACAGAATTTATATGGTTATGATTGGACACTGCCATTTGTACAGGGCGGCCCCATTGCTGAAGCAGTTAGTCCACAAAGAGCAATTGAGATAGCTAAAAAATATAATGCAGCTATTCAGTTTGATAGGAGATCACAAGCACCTTTCTTCGAATACTACGATGAACAAGGTAGAGCGCATATCGTGTGGTTTGAAGATGCAAGGTCCATACAAGCGAAGTTTAATTTAATCAAGCAATACAAACTTCGAGGAATCGGTTATTGGAAGTTGGGTCTACCATTCCCGCAAAATTGGTTATTAATAGGATCGAATTTTGATGTGGTGAAGAAATGACAAGCATTAGGAGATATAGAAATCCTTCAATGCCAAATCTATTTTCTTTAAAGTGGAAATAAACTGTTAATAGTATTCCTTGTCTTAGGGATTTATATTATAATTATGGTAAATAGTATTCTAGGAGGGATATTTTGGGTAAATTTAAAAAGTTAGGTATTATACTAACCTCTACAGCATTTTCTGTTGGTGTACTTTCCCCTATTACACAAGCTTCTGCGAATGTAAAGGAATCTCCAGAGAAAATTGAAATTCAAGTAGCATCGACGGATACAAAAGTCTCGAAAAGCATGTTAATCAAGCAATTGCATACACTTTTCCCAGACAAGTTCAATTTTGTATCAGACAATGAGTTCTAT
This sequence comes from Lysinibacillus sp. NPDC097231, assembly GCF_044761885.1. Classification (NCBI taxonomy): domain Bacteria; kingdom Bacillati; phylum Bacillota; class Bacilli; order Caryophanales; family Bacillaceae; genus Lysinibacillus; species Lysinibacillus sp. NPDC097231. The sequence continues at coordinate 26,909 of NZ_JBIWDH010000019.1, forward strand.
ACAGGGAGCGGACATTACTTTAGAGATGATAAGACAATCCGTTACGATTTAAGCTTCTATAAAACAGTCAATGGTAAAGATGTGAATGGCAGCTTTACATTTAAGGGAGACGGTCTAGAATTAGAAAGTTTCTATTATCAACCTGCTAATATTGCAGAGGCTGTGTATCCTGCTAAGTATTCTGAGGCAGAAGCACAAAAGTTCGCACAGAATTTCCTGAAAAGATTAGAGAATACTGAAAATTATAAACTTCGAGAGGATGGCTTGGGGCTTGAGTATTACGTTAATACAAATAGACCGATATCTGAGCCGATAACTTATTCTTTTGTCTATTCACCAATGCATAATGGTGTGGTCATTAGTGATGAGTATATCTCTATTAATGTCCTTGCAAATGGAGAAATTACAAGTATGTATCGCAATGGAGAATCAATTTCTAGTAAGGCAACGTTTGATGGTTTAGAACAGAAAAAGGATGCAGCAGATATTCTTGCACAAGTTCGTGATAACTTAGCTATAGAATTACGTTATGCTATTGACTATGATTATCAAACAAGTGATCGTAGAGCTAAGCTAGTCTATGCGCCAGTGACAGGCTTTAATGGGGTACATGCCTTAACAGGTCAATGGCAAACGGCAAATGGTTTTTCTTCACAAGTTCCAAAAACAAAAAGTGTTGAAAAACTTTCATCACAGCCATTAGCACCAAGAAAGAGTGATATGACAATAGCTGAAGCGGAAGAATTAGCAAAATCCCTCTTAAAAGTTGACTCGGATAAAGAAAAGCTACAAATTGATATGGTTAACGAGCGAGAAAATGAAAATGGTGAAACAATTTATTCAGTAAATTATATGTATGTGTATGGTAATAGTAGTTCAGGTTCTTCAGTTGAAATTAATAAGGCAACAGGTGAAATTATTTATTACAGTGATATACGTAGAGATTTTACAAATACTAATAAGACACCAATTTCTAAAGACGCTGCATTTACGAAGGCTATTGAATACTTAAAGCAATTGGTACCTTCTTATTTACACGAATATTCGATGCCAATAGATGAGCCAGCATTCAACAAATATAGTAATGAATATTACTTCTCATTCCCACGCATTGTCAATGGTATTGCGGTTGTTGGAGATGAAATATCTGTCAATATTACTTCAGATGGTTCTCTAGGTTCACTGTATACTAATAAGCAAAAAATAGACAACTGGCCATCTGTAAGTAATGCAATTGCTATTGATAAAGCAAAGGAATCCTATAGTCAGGCACTTGAATTACAGCTTCAATATGCTAAACAAGATACTGATGATAAACAACATTATAATTTAGTTTACTCACCAATTTATGGTGGTAACTTATACAATCAAATTGACGCGACTACTGGTAAATGGCTATTTAACAAAGAAGAATCAACGAACAAACCATTAATTTCACATCCGACAGCAGCTAATGAGTTAAATTATTTATTGAACCAAAATGTCTTAGATGTAAAAGATCCGGCAAACTTTAATGCAGATACTGCTGTGACTAAAGGAGAGGCACTGAAAGTTTTGGTTAAATCTCTAACGTACTATTATGGCTATTATGGAGATGAGGGGGATAAGCAATCCTTCAATAACATCGATAAAAAGCATCCATTATATGGAGTAGCTGAACAGGCTGTAAGAATGGGCATTTTAAAACCAGCAACTCAGTTAGACGTGGATGCAACTTTGACTCGTCAAGAGCTTGCAGAATGGTATATCCGTGCATTAGGTTTAGAAAAAGCGGCAAAGCATGGTGATATTTACAAGTTAAACTTTGCTGATGCAAATTCTATTGATCCAGGGTATGCAGGTTATGTTGCTTTAGCAAACGCATTAGGACTATTCGATACACAAAACAATAAATTTAATGCCACAGAAAAAGTGACATATGCAGATTTGGCTGTATCAGCAATTCGATTAGCACGTGCTGCTTCCGAGGATAGAGGCAGTCGCAATTATTATTAATCAGTAATTGAAAGGGTATCTCCAGATGGTGGGAGGTACCTTTTTTAGCGAATATACATCATCTGTTCATTTCATTCTCTCTTTTAGAAACAAAATGATTGCTGTTTAAAAATATATGTGTTATTATTATCTCGAATTAAAGATAAATGAATTCGAAGTAAATAGAAAGTAGGAGTCGTATGAAGGAAATCAATCGTAATTTAAAAGCTTTTACGGTCTTGTTCCGAGCATATCAAACGATTCAGGATGCAACCAAAAGAGATTTACTTCAATATGATTTAAATCAAACTGAATTTTCGGTACTTGAATTTTTGTACCATCGTGGGGAGCAGCCAATTCAAGTGATTGGTAAGAGAATATTAATTGCAAGTAGCAGTATTACCTATGTTATTGATAAGCTTGAACAGAAAGGCTTTGTTTCTAGACGTGCTTGTCCAAAGGATCGACGTGTCACTTATGCTTTATTAACATATGAAGGACAAGTGTTGATGGAAGAAATTTTTCCAAAGCATGAACAAAAAATTAACGAGATTTTTGGAGTATTAGATCAACAGGAGATGGACACAATGATTCTGTCTTTGAAAAAGGTTGGCTTAAACACGAAGTAAAAAATTTTACACAAATATCTCGAATTCGAGATAAATAGGAGGAACATAACATGAATCATTTAAAAGGAATTCACCACGTTACTGCTATTACAAGTAGTGCGGAAGAAAATTATAAATTTTTTACCTATGTATTAGGAATGCGTTTAGTAAAAAAAACAGTTAATCAAGATGATATTCAAACATACCATTTATTCTTTGCAGATGATAAAGGGAATGCCGGTACAGATATGACTTTCTTTGACTTCCCAAACATTCCAAAAGGTGTCCATGGAACAAATGAGATCTCAAAAACATCATTCCGCGTGCCAACGGATGCAGCATTAGACTATTGGGTAAAACGTTTTGATCGATTAAATGTAAAACATACAGGTATTAAAGAGCAATTTGGCAAAAAAACTTTATCCTTCGTTGATTTTGACGATCAGCAATATCAGCTTATTTCTGATGAAAACAACAAAGGTGTAGCATCGGGCACACCCTGGCAGGATGGGCCGATTCCACTTGAATATGCCATTACAGGCCTAGGTCCGGTTTTTGTAAGAATTGCTAATTTTAAGTATTTCAAAGAAATGCTTGAAAAAGTGATGCTCTTCACAGAAGTTGCAGAAGAAGGGGATTTCCACCTATTTGAGGTGGGTGAAGGAGGCAATGGCGCACAAATAGTTGTAGAATTTAACAGTGTATTACCTGTTGCACGCCAAGGCTTTGGTACAGTACATCATGCAGCATTCCGTGTAGAGGATCGAGCTGTATTAAACGAATGGATTGAACGATTCGAAGGTTTCGGCTTCCACACTTCTGGTTATGTCAATCGTCACTTCTTTGAATCACTCTATGCACGTGTAGCACCACAAATTTTATTTGAATTGGCTACTGATGGCCCTGGATTTATGGGAGATGAGCCTTATGAAACTTTAGGTGAAAAATTATCATTGCCGCCATTTTTAGAGCCAAAGCGTGCACAAATTGAAGGACTAGTTCGTCCTATTGACACTGTAAGAAGCACGATTACGTTCGATAAAGAATATAAGTAATACCTTTTTCTTCATTCAGCAGAAAATATATAAGTTTCTGCTGAATGAAAGTTACATACGATCTAATGAATTTGATTGGAGGTCAGAAATTATGGAGTTTACAAAGCTAATAGAAAAGCGCCGTTCTGCTAATAATTTTATAGAGGGCATCAAAATGACCGAGGAAGATATACGTCCAATTTTGGAGGATGTAAAGCTTGCTCCATCAGCCTTTAACTTACAGCATACCAATTACATCATAGTATTGGATGAAGAAATGAAGGAAAAAGTAAGAGTGGCTGCTTATGGGCAATATAAAGTGCATTCAGCTTCAGGGGTAATCCTTGTATTAGGGGATAAAGAAGCCTATAAGAATACCGCTAATCTTAGTCAGGGTATGGTGGATTTAGGAATTATTACAGACTGTGAGCTAGAAAATCTTGTCGATGAAAATACGAAATTTTATGAAGAACGTGGCGGGGAATTTATGAAGGAGGAAGCCATTCGTAACGCATCATTGTCAGCCATGTTATTTATGCTGGCGGCCAAAAATCGCGGATGGGATACATGTCCAATGATTGGCTTCGATCAGCGACAAATGAGAGCACTTTTCAATGTTCCAGAAACACATGAAATAGCACTAATGATGACAATAGGCAAAGAAAAAGAAAGCAGCCGCCGCTTACGTGGTTATCGTAAACCAGTAGAGGAATTTGCAACCTATTATTAGTGCTGCATAAAATAAAGTGGCTTTACAAATAATATGAAGAATGTACATTTAGGAGGAAGCATCATGAAAGTAGTAGCAATCGTAGGGAGTATCCGTAAAGAATCATATAATATGCATTTAGCTAAATTTATTCAAAAACATTATGCAGAGAAATTTGAGCTTGAAGTATTAAGCTTAAATGATCTACCAATGTATAACCAAGATATCGAAAACGAAGCACCGCAAACAGTGCTTGATTTTAAAGCAAAAGTAAAAGCAGCAGATGCAGTACTATGGGTGACACCAGAATATAATGGTACTGTGCCGGGTGTTATGGTTAACGCAATTGATTGGTTATCTCGTGTAGACCAAGTATTGATTGGCAAACCGTCGTTCATGATGGGGGCATCAATGGGTAATTTAGGTACTGTTAAAGCACAATTACATTTACGAGATATTCTATTCTCACCTGGTGTGAATTCACCATTACTTAGTGGTAATGACGTTTATATTGGTGCTGTGCATACTAAATTTGATGCAGAAGGCAATTTAACAGATGAGGGTACTATAGAATTCCTTGATGTAGTGATTGACAACTTCATAAATTGGGTAAGAAAATACCTATAAAAATAAGAAATGCCATAAGTATACGTCTGCTTATGGCATTTCTTATTTTTACTTCTAGAAACGGATAGAACGTAATTAGCTAGAGGTTAAAGATGGAAAATGTTATTTAATGGGGATTATTTTTAATACCTTTTGAAGTCGGTATGCAAAAATACCCGCGAATATAGCTAACATAATATCCTTTGGTAATGGAGGCATCATCCAAAGCCAAGCCATCTTATAATTGAAGGCATCTGGAGCACTAGCCCATAGTTTGTAGGCAAAGTACATCCAATTTGTCCCTAGTAAGTAATTAATGGCTGTTGCTATTAATGCAGCAACAACATAGCTTTTTTTTGTTCCACCGCGCTCTACAATAAGCCCTGCGACAAATGCAGCTAAAATAAACGTGACGATAAAACCAAATGTAGGACTTAATATTTGTCCAAAGCCTCCACTAAAACGTGCAAAGACAGGTGCGCCAGCTAAACCGATGCACATATAAACAGTACAAGCGAGCGCACCTTTTCTACTACCAAGAATAAGTCCTGCTAAAATAGTAAAAAATGTTTGTAGTGTGATAGGTACGCCACCAATACTCATGAAAGGTACAATGGAAGTAATATTAGCGCCAATCATCATCAAGGTTGAGAATAATCCAATATATGCAATATCTACTGTTCTTAACTTGTGATGTGAGTGTTCCGCAACTGTTGACATCATTTCACCTCTTAATAGTAATGTTAAAAATAGTTTAAAAAAATAAAGTATTCGTGTCAACTTAATTTTTATTATTGGTTAACACAAAGGGGCTGAAGTTACTCAATCACTGTTAGTTATAGACTAACTATTAAAATGTATGATAGAATCGTCATAATTTTAAAATATCAAATACTAATGGTGTGACATTTTTTACAACGTGTCGCTTAAAAGGGAAGTCGGTGTAAATCCGACGCTGTCCCGCAACTGTAACGATGAGTTCTATGATGATTTAGCCACTGTTCTAAATGGGAAGGCAATCATAGTAACGTTGATTCGAAGCCAGGAGACCTGCCAATTAGTGATACCTGTAATGCCCACGAGGATGAACGCAATTACGGACAAAAGAAGGTAATTTTTCTGATTTTGTTGAATCTAGGGTATTTCTATGCGTAATTTGCATGGAATACCCTTTTTTATTGCTTCATATCTATTATGATTTCTTAGGAGTTAATAAGCAGATGAACAAAAAATTTATGTTATTATCAGCGATCCTTCTAGTAGTTCTTATTATTTCCATGACGATAGCTATCATGGTCGGATCGGTTTCTGTTACGCCAATTTATGTATGGAAGGTAATTCTGTCTAAAATCCCGATTATACAAAATTCAATCGAGCAAGATTGGAGCCGCTCACAGGAAATTATCATTTGGCAAATACGAGTTCCACGTGTATTGCTTGCCGCTATCGTTGGTGCAGGCTTGGCGATAGCAGGAGCAGCTATTCAGGCACTTGTTCGTAACTCCATTGCTGAACCGTATATCTTAGGAATTTCTTCCGGTGCGGCGGTTGGTGCTACAGCTGTCATCATTTTAGGTGCCTTTTCATTTCTAGGTACTTACGCTCTTTCCGTATCTGCATTTTTAGGTTCCCTCGCAGCGATGGGGTTAGTTTTCTTCCTTTCCCGTGTTGGAGGAAGGATTTCTATCTTTCGACTTTTACTTGCAGGGATGGCGGTGTCGTTTGTTTTATCCGCTATTTCAAACTTTATACTAATGACGTCGAAGCAAGAGGGGGGAATGAAAGCCGTCATGTTTTGGATGCTAGGAAGCTTAGCTGGCGCGAAGTGGAGTAATCTATTCATTCCGATTGTTATTTTTATTGCTGTATGTGTCTTACTGTGGCTCCACTATCGAAGTTTAAATTTATTGCTTCTTGGAGAAGAGGCCGCAGTTACATTAGGAGTTAACCTACAGCAATTTCGATTGCAGCTTATCCTATTAGTATCTCTATTAACGGGTGTGCTTGTTGCAGTTAGTGGCTCAATCGGATTTGTCGGTTTAATCATTCCACATATTGTACGGATAATAGTAGGCTCAAACTATAAATATGTCATCCCGATTAGCGCCTTATTAGGGGGGATTTTCTTAGTTTGGGCAGATGCAATTGCCCGAATTTTAATTGCTCCTGAAGAAATGCCAATTGGAATTATCACGGCTTTTTGTGGAGGTCCATTCTTCATTTGGTTACTACGCCGCAACAATTATTCTTTCGGTGAAGGAGATTAAAGCAGATGACATTAGAAGCAAAACAAGTATCTTTCTCCGTTTTTGATCAACGTATATTACATGATGTAAGTATTCAAATAAAGGAAAAGCAATTTGTTGGGCTAATTGGCCCTAACGGTAGTGGAAAGTCAACGTTATTAAAGAATATGTACCGTTTTTTTAAACCAGAAAGTGGAACAGTTTTGTTAAATGAACAAGATATATTAAAGCAATCGAGTAAAACCCTTGCTAAAAATTTAGCGGTTGTGAGTCAAGAAACACCAGTTTTATTCGATTTTACTGTACATGATTTAGTGAGTATGGGAAGAACACCTCATAAAAAACTATTGGAGCTAGATCAAGAACGTGATTTTCAAATAGTAAAAGAAGCACTAAACCAAACAGGCATCACTCATTTAGAAAAACGTAGCTTCAGTTCTCTTTCAGGCGGAGAAAAAAAGCGAGTGATGGTTGCTCGTGCGCTCGCTCAGCAAGCACAAGTACTTATTTTAGATGAGCCTACAAATCATCTAGATATTCAACATCAATTACAGCTCATGGATCTAATTCAAACCTTACATTTAACAGTTGTTGCTGCATTACATGATTTGAACATTGCCTCTATGTATTGCGATCAAATTTATGTCTTACAGCAAGGTCGAATTGTCTGTAATGGAACACCTGAAGAGGTGCTTACGCCACAATTATTGCAAGATGTATTTGGTGTTTATGCCGACATTCAAACACATCCACTTACAGGTAAACCTTATTTAACGTATGTCTCTGAGCAATTCACAAAACTCCGTAAATCTAATTGATACATACTCACCCTCATTCATGGAGCAAGAATGACACAATATAATAACCATCGCTGTCAGAAATGATTAAACGGCTTGAGTCCACTGGTATTTAGGACTCAAGCCGCCTTTGCCTACTGATAGGGGCAATTCAATTTCACAATAAAAAAAGACTTATTGGACATCCCCAAGAAGATTATTGATGGATAGGACCGTGGTTAATAGAAGATAATACTTCATTAACCTCAAATATTTTGCCACGAATATTTGTTATACCAAAGCTTGTAAGGCGGGCGGAGTGCATAGTTAAATACTTTTCAGCACTTTCTTTTGTTTCGAATAAATAAATTCCACCTGCTTCTTTAGCTAACGCATTCTCAGTCCAAATTTTCCAGATAACCCCTTCCTCATTATTAATGCTATGCGCTAAGTCCTTAAATCCTTCAGACATCTCAGCGCCAAAAGGACCGTCCATAGTAAAGTCAACCTGTAACAAATAAACCATTCATCAAAACTCCTTTTCCTTAAGGATGCATTATATTAATGCAATTATAAAATATAGTTTCAGCGAAAAAACAAATTTTTAATAAAAGAAGTTCTCACTATATAATTAAGATACTGCTTTTAAGCCTGCCACACCAATGATAATGGCAATGATACTAATAATACGAGTCAGGTTTTTAGATTCACCAAAGAAAATAATATTCACAAGGACAGCACCGACTGTACCTATACCAATCCATACTACATAGGCAATGCTTAACTGTAAATAGTTAAAGGATGCGTATAAAAGCACAAAGGACAGTCCAAAACCACCTACATATATTAATAAATTACGTATTGTTTTATTCTGACTGTAAAAACGTAAACCTACAACACCGATAATTTCTGAGATTGCGGCTAATAAAACAAGTAACCATCCCATTATGCATTAGCTCCTTTCTTGTCATCATAATCTGAAGAGTTATCCGCTAATTTAAGACCAATAACACCCAATACTAAAATAAACATGAAAATACCCTTAACGGCATTAAACTCACCATCAAAAATAAAAATGTCCATTAACGTAGTACCAATTGTACCTATTCCAGCAAAAATCGCATAAACTGTTCCTGTAGGTAGGTTTTCACAAGCCTTCGATAAGAAGTGAAAATCCAACGCAATTAATGACACAATAATAACCCAATGCCACCAAGAATAAGCGGCATTAAAGCCAAAAATCCAAAATAATTCAAACAAACTAGTTAGTCCAACGTATATCCAATCTTTTTGCATAGTAATATTCATCCCTTTATGACTGACATTCAGTCATTTTTAATTTAAAAAATAACGTCACTTTATATGTGACGTAAACCGAGTGCATGATGTAAAAAGTCGAGGAGCTCAAGCTTTTGAAATCTAATTGTTTCTTCTTCACTGTCATCATACAAATAAATTTGTTCAGCAGCAGATTCTACTAGACCGATGATAAGCTTAGATGAACGTGTAGTATTTAGAGAAGCGCGTATCGTTCCTTGTTGTTGTGCTTCATATAAGAAATGATTCATCCATTCGTAATAGGGTGCATAGATATTTTCCCATTCTTTCATATGCTCAGTTTGTGTAATACCGGCATAGATAAGTGCAAAAACATCTCGATATTCCTCTGTTAGGGAAAAAACAATATCGACCACTTTTTCAAGCTGCTTTGCAAAAGGTTCCTGTGTTGAAATACCATCGTTAATAGCAGCAATAATTTTTTCAACCATAACTTTCGCAATGGCTGGCATAACTGAAAGTCGTGATGGGAAGTAAAGATAAAATGTCCCTTGCGCGATACCTGCAGCTTTTACGATATCAGAAACCTTTGTCTTTTCAATTCCTTTTTCACAAAAAACGTCAATTGCAGCTTGAATAATTTTCTCTTCCTTTGACATGAAATCCCTCGCTTTTGGCCTGCTTATTTAATATGTTACAAAATAGCTGAAATAAAGTCAAAGAAAATGACTGACAATCAGTCATTATTTTTTATGTATATGTATTGTTATTCGGGGAACTTTATTCATGAAAGGATTTGAGGATAGTGGAAGAGATAAAGATTGCGCAACTAGATCAGCAACAGCTGGAAAAAATTAATGAGCTAGAAAAGAACATTGGAGTGACATTAGTGGCATATGATTCTTCGTCAATGCCATCACAGGGCTCGGGTTCCTATGAGACAAATAATAGCACTCATAGCAATCATCCATCATAATGATTAGAGAAATGAGAAATACCTTGCAGCAATGTGAGGTTTTTTCATTTTATCTTTATTCAGCTCACCACATCTACAGGTAGTGAGCAAAAAATAATGGGAGTGGTTACAATGATGAAAGAATTTTATGCAGATTTACATATTCATATTGGACGTACCTCTAGCGGACGAGCTGTCAAAATTACTGGCAGTAAAACACTCACATTAGCAAGAATTCTAGAGACGGCTAGTGCTAGAAAAGGTCTAGATATTATTGGGATTATTGATTGTCATTCACCAGAGGTTCTAGCTGAGATGATAGAGATGATTGAACAAGGCCATCTGAAGGAGTTGCCACAAGGAGGGCTTCGTTACCAGGAAACAACGCTTATCCCTGGTAGTGAAATTGAAATTTATGATCAACATTGTCTTGGGCCTATCCATGTACTTGCCTATTTTCCAACGCTTAAGCTTATGAGGGAATTCTCAAATTGGATGTCTAATTATATGAAAAATATCCATTTAAGCTCTCAACGAATATATTGTGATGGTCAAATATTACAACAGAAGGTTCATGAGTTAGGAGGACTTTTTATTCCAGCGCATGTTTTTACGCCATTTAAAAGCTTGTTTGGTAAAGGGGTGCATCGAAGTTTAACTGAAGTGTTCGACCCACAGCTTATAGATGCAATTGAACTTGGTTTAAGCTCTGATACCGATATGGTAAGTAATATCCGTGAGCTTCAAGCGTATACATTTGTCAGCAATTCTGATGCACACTCTCTAGGAAAGATGGCACGTGAGTATCAAAAATTACGGTTATCTGATGCCAATTTTACTGAGTTAAAGAAGGCACTTCATGAACAGCAAGGTCGAGCAGTAACGGCCAATTATGGCTTAAATCCATTGCTCGGCAAATATCATCAGACTGTCTGCGTAAAATGTGGTGAACAACTTGGTAATGCGGCAACAATCTGTACAAACTGTGAAAGTACTCAAATAATAAAGGGTGTTGCATTACGTATTAAAGAGCTATCAGAGCAATTTACAGATAAACGTGTTCGACCACCATATATTCATCAAGTACCACTGGATTTTATTCCTGGCTTAGGGCCCAAAATGATGGATAGATTAGTACAAGCATTTGGTTCTGAAATGAACATCTTGCATCGAGTTTCACTACAACAGCTCGAACAAATCGTGCCACATAAAATTGCAATGATGATCGATTTAGCAAGAACTGGTCAATTAGCGATTGAAATTGGAGGTGGGGGTGTTTACGGGAAAATACAGATTGAATAGAAAATAGAGGAAAACAATTTATTATTATTTAACCCATTTTTATCCTCCATCTATTAAAATAGTAATTATTAGAAGTTGGAGGAGTGAGGGTATGAGATTATCCAAGAAATTTCGTTTTTTAGCAGCTAGTATACTGACATTACAATTAGCAGTACCGGTGGGAGTGAGTGCTGAGGAGCAGAGAGACCTTATAGCTCCAAGCTGGGTAGTGCAGGCAGACTACGTAGCACTTGGTGATTCCTTGGCACATGGCATGAATGAATTTGGGATAATTGGATTAGGTTATGCAGATTTTGTTGCACAAGCTTTACAACAAGAAGGTTTAATCACTTCTTATAATAAGGGGTTTGCATATTCAGGCTATACAACGAAAAATGTGTTGGAAGATTTACGAAATGATGTGGAGAAGCCAGTCATAGGATTTGGTTATCAAAGTGAGCAGGTAAAGCTTCGCTCATCTATTAAAGAGGCTGAGATTATTACTTTAACAGCTGGAGCTAATGATTTAATACCCATTTTAAAAGAGTCACAGACAACAGGTATTAATGCAACAGCAATTTTAAAGACTTCACAAGAGGCAGTCACAAATATAGCCTCTATTTTAGCAGAAATTAAGAAGCTTAATCCGAACGCTAAAGTTTATGTTATGGGCTATTATAACTCTTTCCCATACTATAGTGAGGATTTACAGAAACCATTTAATGTGCTATTAACAGTCATGAATACAACGTTAAAAGCAACTGCTGAAAAAGCGGGTGCCGTTTTTGTTCCCACATACGATATTGTAGCAAAAGATATTCCAAGCTATCTTCCAAACCCAGAAAATATACATTTAAGTGAAGCAGGTTATTTAACAGTAGCGAAAGAGGCGTTTTTACCAGCCATTAAAGCAAGTACGTTATGGGATGTATCAAAAGCTATCCAAGTAAATGCTCAAAATAGTACGACTGTCCAAGTAAATTGGCAGAAAGCGACGGATAATGTAGGAGTTCAAAAATACAAAGTATATGTAAATGGGGAGCTAACTGCTACACAGAATGCTGATACAACGGCTATAACGCTTGATAAATTAACGGAGAATACACCATACACTGTAGCAGTGAAGGCTATGGATGCAGCTGGTAATGAAAGTGTACAAAGTCCAACGATAACTTTTACTACTGAAGGAACTTTAAACTTTACTGATATAGAAAATCATTGGGCGAAAGAGTCTATTCAGCAGGCAGCTGTAGCAGGTATTATGAAAGGTTACCCAGATGGTACGTTTAGACCAGAGCAAAACATAACTCGTGCACAGGCAACAGCGATGCTTGTTAGAAGTTTAGGTTTAACGACGAAGGAACAAGCACCGTTTACAGACATCTCAAGCTATAACACTGAAACGCAGTCAGAAATTGCAGCAGCCTATGCATATGGGATAATTAAGGAAACAGATGAAAAGTTTAACCCAGGACAGCCAGTTACCCGCGCTCAATTAGCATTATGGATTAACCGAGCCTATGAACTTCAACTAAAGCAACCTTATGCTGTGAAAGGCAAGGCACCATTTTCTGATATTACTGCTTATAATGATGAAACAAAGCGTGCAATTACAATGTTGTATGAACAAGGTATTATTATAGGTAGTGAGGGAAAATTTTCACCAGATGCTCCGACAAAACGTAGCCATGCAGCAAAAATATTTGTGAATTTCAATACTCTATTAAAAAAATAAAGATAATGAAATAATTAAAGGTAGAGGTTGTAAATAGAAACCTCTACCTTTTGACGTTTTCAATGAAAAATATGTATAGTTTAAATATGTATTTAATTGCTATGAATATCTAGAGCAATTTAGGGGTTCATCAAAATTTGGGTTATTAAACCGTATACCATGTATATAAGTTGATTGGAGTGAGTCTGGATGCCCAGTCGGAATGGAAATCAACCCCACGTTTTGGTGATGAATCAATTTAGAATTGTAAATATTGCAGATATAGAATTAATCAAAAGGAGAATGGGATGCTTTCATTTATTTTATCCGCTAAAAGATTACTAATAGGATTGTGGAGATCATTTAAGCGTCCACAGTTTCTATCATTATTTACAACATTATTTTTAATCATTCTTTCAGGAACATTATTCTACAAGGGGACGGAAGGTTGGTATTGGCTTGATGCATTGTATTTTGCAGTAGTGAGCTTAATTCCAACAGGTGTTGAGACGGGGTTATATCCTGCTAGTGATTTTTCTAAAATATTTACGATGATTTATTTAATTGTTGGAACAGGCGTCATGTTTATCATGCTATTAATGCTTGGTCGATCAGTTGTCGATTATTCGATTGATGAAGAACAGAAAGAACAGATAAAAAAGCGTCTTCAAAATTAACAAAAGCAGTTCAATAAATCTAATAAAAGATTTATTGAACTGCTATACTTTTACTATATTACGATAGTCTAGCAAGTATGCCTTCTTCGTCATCTAATACAAGTTCAATGCCTGTTGAAAATGGATCGCCATGTAGGACATCTTTAATCCATACGCGTAATGCGCCAATCATTGCTGCTGTATTTAACACTTCGATTTGTCCATTAATTTCAACTTCTGCACCAAAGCCAGTGTCATCATCGTATGTGAGCTCTACAAGCACATCTTCAGGGCGTGTATTTTTATAATAGGCCTGAGATAAGCAAATTGCATTTATAATATCTTGCTCATTTATTATTTGTGCCATTGAGCTTCCTCTTTACGTTTTTTATCTTTAAACATATTAATAATTTTTACAATAAGCATTACAATTACAGCGATTGCTGCAACATTAATTAATAAGCCTAGAATATTACCAAGCATACCCATACCACTGAAAAGACTTCCGAATAATAAGCCAGCTAAGCCACCAAGCATTAAGCCTTTCATAAGACCGCCTGAGAAGAAGCCGCCTTTTTTAGCTGTTGAATCAGTTTTGTTGGTAGACGTTGTATTATTTTTATTTGTTGTTGTATTGTTTTGATCTTTAGATTTATCCTGAGATTTTTGGAAATTAGAGCTATTGTTATTGTTTGAAAATCCCTTTTTACCCGATTTGTAGGATTTTGCTTCTGCAGTTGGTGTATCTGAGATGAACATTGTTGCACCAACAGTCGCAAACATAAGTGTCGCTGCAAAAAGAGCGGCAAGAATTTTTTTCATTACTTACATTCCTCCAATATAATTTTTAGTTTTGTCATAAACTAATTAATAATAGTAATTTTACATGAACCACCTTGAAAAATAAAATAATCACCTTCACTAATTTAGGGATATCAACAAATTTGTACAAATAGTGTCATCAGAAAATGTTATTGAAGGAAAGGAGTGAGACGATGTTTACAACAATATTACTGTTAACTTCAATTTTTTTAATGTTGTATTTAACGGAGAAGAGGCGTTTTTTCAATGTAGTAATATTAGGTTTTTTAGGGTTGTGTATTTTGATTACAATAATTAGTCATTATCCTCTATTGCTTCCAAATGAGCAGGGCATTATGTCACAGATGGGAATAATTGTTACACTTGGGGGCTTCCCAAGTATAATGTTTATTCTATCGATAGTAACGTTTTTTAATAGTAAGGTTTTACTTGAAAAAGAAGGACGTAAAGCTCATAATTTATTGTTAGCAGTATTTGGCTTGAGCTTTTTTATCATGATGATTTGGTATGTATTTGTTATTTTTGCTAATATCGAACATGAAATTTGGCATATTCTATTCTTCTATGCATTTTTGATTTTTGGTTATACAATGTTTTTATACACGAGTGTAATGGCCTATGCTACACTATACCATTTTACACCTATCTTTTATGAACCTAACTATATTATTGCACTGGGATCGGGGTTAATTGGAAATAGAGTACCACCACTTTTAGCTAGCCGTTTAGACGAAGCAGTGAAACAATATAAAAAATATGGTGATCGACCTTACATTATCGTCTCAGGTGGCCAGGGAAACGATGAAAAAGTATCAGAAGCCTATGCGATGAAAACATATATAGTCGATGTACATCAAATACCAGCTCATAAAGTATTAATGGAAGATCAATCGACAAATACTGAACAAAACATGGTATTCTCTAAGATTATCATGGATAAACATGCTCGAGGGAAAACCTATCGCTCCATATTTGTAACGAATAATTTTCATGTGTTTCGTGCAAGTATTTATGCCAAAAAAGCAAAACTAGATGCACAAGGTATTGGTTCAAAGACAGCCTTCTACTATGTACCAAATGCCTTTACTCGAGAATTTATTGGATTATTAGAAATGTATAAGTGGATGCATATAACTGTCTTTTTATTTATTACATTGTTCATTGGATTAATACTGAGAGCATATGTGTAACCAATTTTGAACTGTCTTCCATATAATAGTGGTAAGGCAGTTTTTTAACTTCTTTCAGCAAGTGTTTTGGTAGCGTTAGCTACAAATATTTTTTGTACCGAAAGCGTAGCGACAGGTACAGAAGTCTCCCACCTTTAAAGATGGTGAGATGAATGCGGTTTAAGTTACTTTTAAGCAACATCGTGTTGGCCTAAAGCCTCTGCGGATGTCACGGATTTTCAAAGGAGGCCTGCACGAGGGCCGACACGATGTCGGTCATTTCGGTAAAGCCACAGGACGTGGCGTTTTTACCGATGTAGGTCAGTTAACCGTTGTCACAGGAAGTGACGGTTTTAGGTTAACTTCCTACAAATAGCACAATTCAAAAATCCGGACGCAATTACGCCAAGGCGAAATTGATTAATAGTGTGCAAGGGGGGAAACTAATGTACGGGCAATTTTTAGCAAAACAAAATAAAGAGCGAATTGAATCCCTACAAAATCTTACGCAAACTCAAGGTACATGGTTTGCACAAAACATCAAATTACTAACATTGGAAGAAGTACAATTAACAACCTTACACAAAATCTTTTATCAAGTTGTACGGGGACTTCTTAAAAAAAATCAACAAAGACATTTGCAAATTGTTCAACCAGAGCAGACTCAATCAGTACAGGAAAATGTTTTAACGCTTTTAGCTGAATACGATGATTTACTGCGTGAAGCGATTTCACTCCCTATCTATATTTTAATTTGGCAAATTTCTTCATTAGAGAAGTTAGCCAATTGTGCTGAGGTTGTTGATGATGTTCTTGATGTTTTGGAATGGTATTTTATTCATCAAGATGAGCTGATTGAGACGTTTGACGAAGAAGATCTAGATCATGAGGTAATCATTGATTTGTACAAAGATGCGATAGAAGAACAGGATGCCAATGCTCAATTTGAACTCGGAGAATATTATATTGCAAATGACGGTACACCTTTCTTGCCTAAAAAATCAATAAAATGGTTTGAGTTAGCGGCCTCAAGGGGCAATGCTGATGCACAATATGCACTTGGTAATTTTTATTTTGAGGGAATAGTTGTTCAAGAAAATTATAACCGAGCTTTTACATTGTATGAGGCTGCGGCAGAACAGGGACATCCAGATGCAGCGAATAACTTAGCTGATATGTACTTTAACGGTGAGGGTGTACCAGAAAATATGGTACTTGCGAAGAAGTGGTTCGACTTTGCCGCAAAACAAGGTGTAGCAGAGGCAATGTTTACACTTGGAATTATATATGAGCAAGGATTAGGCGTGGACATTGATGGGGAGCAGGCATTTATCTGCTATAAAAAATCTGCTGAAGCAGGCTATGTTGAGGCCCAATATAGACTAGGAGGAATTTATTCAGAGGGGCGTTTAGAGCAACCGAGAGATGTAAATCGTGGACTATATTGGTATGAAAAAGCTGCTGAACAATATCATGTGGATGCTTTTTATGATTTAGGGTTTATTTGGAGCCAAGGATTAACTGGTATTCGCAATATTGAAAAAGGCATTCATTGGTTTAAACAGGCCGCACTTCAAGGGGATTCAGAAGCTAAATTACAATTGGGACATATATATAATAAAGGGGAAGGAATAGTTAGGAATATTAAAGAGGCTATAAAATGGTATGGACTTGCGGCGGATGCAGGGATTGAGGAGGCAGCTATTTTACTCCATGAATTAAAAGGTGTGTAAATTTTTTTAAAAATTAGTGGGTGTTTAGATTCAATTATTCCAGTCTTCCTCTTAGGTCTTAGGTTTTAGGTAATGGATTTTGATGTGAGAAAATACCTAGTGTTAATAAGTTGTAAAAATATTAATATAATGAAGGTGTAATTACAACAAGCTAAAAGGAAGAAAAAAATGAGCAAAAAACACAAAAAATGATGTGAATTAGCTACCCAAAAGTATTGTGGTAGCTTTTTTCCTGTATCGAACAATCAGCTTAAAGAAGGGACTTTTAGCACAAAATATGTAAAAAAATGTATATCAATAAATTGACAGCTATTTATAAAATGTATAAGGTATATGAGGTAATTTTGAAAGAGAAGATTAGTACAATGGCTAATTACATTGTTATTTCGTTATATTATTTTTTTGTAATATTATCAAAAAAGAAGGCATATTTTGTAAAGGGAATTAGGTTTTTCTAAAAGTACACGTCATGAAAGAGGGAAAATGGTGATTTTTCAAAAACAAAGAAAGACAACGGCGTTGGATTTACACCAATACAGTGTAAAAATGGATGTGCCTAATCGCCAGTCAATGATAAAGCAAATAGAGATGCTAAATTTGACAAAGCGGGATTTACAATATTTAAAAGCTTTCCAGCCATTTGTTGTGGATCAAATTGACAACATTGTTGACCGGTTTTACACAATGGTTGAGACCGAAGATGATTTGGTGGCTATTATTAATAGCCATAGTTCTGTCGAAAAACTGAAAATCACATTACGTCGTCATATTATTGAAATGTTTAATGGTACAATTGATGAAGAATTTTATCAGAGACGAACTATTATTGCAAAGGTACATGTACACATCGGCCTAAGTACTCAGTGGTATATTTGTGCTTTCCAAGAGTTATCGATCTCATTTATTGACTTAGTGGAGAGGCATATAGCTCACCCAGAGGATCAGTTCAATACAATTCGAGCCATTTCTAAAATTTCAAATTTCGAGCAACAGTTAGTTTTAGAAGCATTTGAAAATACAGTTGAACAGCTCAAGGAAAATATGGAACGAAAAAAAGAAGCGATAGAGAACAAAATCGTAGAGTCTTCAGAAGGTCTTGCCACAATTTCTCAGGAAACGAATAGCTCATTTCATCGCTTAAGTAAGCAATCAGAGGAAATTAAACAATTAGCCAAAAAATCCCTTCAGGTATCGACGGTTGCCGAGAGTCAGGCGTTAGAAGGTCGTGAGCGATTAAAGAGTCAATCACAAAATATGGGTAATATTATTTTGTCGCTTAATGATATAACAGAAAATATGGGACAGTTGAGCGAAATGTCAAAGGAAATGGAATCGATTATGAGTGTTGTCACGAATATTGCCAACCAAACAAACTTGTTAGCGTTAAATGCAGCTATAGAAGCGGCTCGTGCTGGAGAAGCGGGCAAAGGCTTTAGTGTTGTTGCAGATGAAGTTCGTAAATTATCGATTCAAACAAAAGAATCAGTTACCTCTGTAGCGATGTTATTACAAAAAACGAATGAGCGAACAGATAAACTTGCTTGCTCGATTAGTAATATTAAAGAAGAGGTCACATCTGGCGAGGAAAATATGGCGCAGACGGAAGGACAATTTACCAAAATATTAGACTCTATGACAGAAGCTAAAGGTCAAAATGATTGTATGGAAAAAGAAATACTAGCGATAGCAGAAATTCTCAAAGAGTTAGGTCTTGCCTTTGATGAAGTAACAAATTCTGCTGAAAAATTGGCTAATGTTGCACAAAATTTAAATTAAATAACAGTAAAAATTCAAGTCATGCATTAATGGCAGCATCACGCATTCAAGCACAAAAAACACTATATTAACTATTAATATGTGGATAGAATTAGAATAGATGGGTGAGTGTTCGTATTAGTTAACATAAAGCCTCTAAGGGAAATCAAGCATTTTGAAGATGATCGTGTTGCATAATACAATTTGTAGGAAATCACGTAAATACATTAATTGTTGATTTTCTATAATCGAGATCATATTTGGTTATAAAAATGGAGCTATCCAAATTGTTGGATGGCTCCATTTTTGCTAAATTTGTAAAGGGTTTAGCGTAATTTTCAATAAAAAAAGTTTATACTGAAGAAAGAGAAATAAAAAATAGGGGCGGTATAATATGAAAACAGTTGTTGTATTAGGTGGCGGAATTACAGGATTGTGTACAATGCATTATTTACAACGTCAGGTTCGGGAGAAGAAATTAAATGTAAAGCTTGTGCTTATCGAAAAAAATACATACTTAGGTGGCAAGCTACATTCGGCATACGAGCAAGGTTTCGTCCTAGAGACAGGAGCAGATTCTATTGTAGCCCGTCATAAAGGTGTAATGGAGTTAGTTGAGGAACTTAATTTTGAACAAAATCTTGTTTACAACGAAACTGGTATTTCGTATATTTACACAAATAATGAGTTGCATGCTATCCCGTCAGACTCTACGTTCGGTATTCCAATGAGCTTACAATCTCTAGAGCAAAGCACACTTGTTTCACAAGAGGGGAAAAAAGCAGCATTAAAAGATTTAACAATGCCTAATGAAGGCTTTACAAAGGAAAGTTCAATTGGCGAATTTTTAACCTATTATTTAGGTGAGGAGCTTGTTCAAAACCAAATCGCACCAGTACTTGCAGGGGTATATTCGGGGGATTTAAGTCAGCTTTCGATTGCTTCCACTTTACCGTATTTAATCGATTACAAAAATGATTATGGCAGTATTATTAAAGGTTTTGATGCAAACCGTGAGCAATTTGTGAAAGCTGCTAATAAGAAATTTATTTCCTTTAAAAATGGTTTATCGTCGTTAATTGAACGACTTGAAGAAACATTGACGGATGTAGACATTATTAAAGGAGTCGCTACAACGAATGTTAAAAAACAGGACAATCAATACATTGTTACATTAGCAAACGGTATGGTGATTGAGGCAAATCATGTTGTGATGGCACTTCCTAATGAAGCTGTACAAAGCTTATTACAGGATGATTTATTGAGTCGCTATTTTGAACAGTTCAATACAGCATCTGCCATTACGATCTATTTAGGATTTGATGTACCTGATAGTAGATTGCCAGTAGATGGAACTGGCTTTATAGTGTCACATAATTCTGATGTTACGTGTAATGCGGCGACGTGGACAAGCCGCAAGTGGAAGCATACATCTGCAGAAGGAAAATTGCTTGTGCGACTTTTTTATAAGAGCATTAACCCAGCGTACGAAGAATTACGTATGATGACAGATGAAGAGTTAGCAGCAGTTGCCCTTGAAGACGTTAGAAAAAGCTTGGGGATTGAAGAAAAACCAAGTGCTGTCAATGTGACAAAATGGATCGATCAAATGCCTAAATATGACCTGGCTCATCGTGAGGCATTACAAGGTTTATTGCACGAGCTAGAGAAAAACTATCCAAATCTATCAATAGCGGGATGCTCTTATTTTGGAGTAGGCATCGGAGCTTGTATTCAAAATGGTAAAAAAATTGGTGAGGAACTAGCAGAAAAACTATCATAATTGTTTGATCTAAATCAAAATCTGATATTTTTCGTATAAAATATCCTTTGTTAAGTGAAATAGTCTTGACTCAATCGTTCGTAAACGATATGATTCTTTTAATTATTTAAAAAATTCATACTAAATTCTTATCAAGAGAAGCTGAGGGACTGGCCCTGTGAAGCTTCAGCAACCAACTTTTTGTCAGGTGCTAAATCCAGAAGACCATTGTGTCGAAGATGAGAAGGAAAAACAATTACGTAACGTAAAAGCCTTCTTTTTTTGTGAAAGAAGGCTTTTTTATATTTTAGAAATAAGGGAAGAGAGGCTAGTTTTATGGGATTGCTTGAAAAGTTGAAAACGCATGTTCTTACAGCAGATGGTGCAATTGGTACGGTATTATACGGCTACGGCTTGGAGTACTGTCATGAGGAAATGAATGTTCAGAGACCTGAATTAATTGAAAAGATTCATAGAGAATATATTGCTGCTGGTGCCGACATTATTCAAACGAACACTTATGGAGCTAATGCCATAAAATTAGCTCGCTATGGATTGGAATCACGTGTGCAACAATTTAATGAAGCGGCTATGACAATTGCAAAGCGAGCAGCCGCAGATGGCGGACAATTTGTCTTGGGTACTATTGGGGGAATCCGTGGTATTCGAAAGAGTGACGCAACATTAGAAGAAATTTTAGCAGCTGCTGAAGAACAAGCAAGTGTTTTACTTGCAGGGAATCCGGACGGACTTTTACTTGAAACATATTATGATTTTGAAGAGCTGACAGCAACAATATCGATGCTACGCGCTAAAACGACATTACCGATCATTGCTCAAGTTTCTATGCACGAGCCAGGAATTTTGCAAAATGGCATGAGTTTAAATAATGCTTTACATGAACTTGAAGCGCTAGGAGCTGATGTCGTAGGTGTTAATTGTCGTTTAGGTCCACACCATACGATTCAAGCATTTGAAGGTGTAGAGCTTCCTGAAAAGGCATTTATGTCAGCCTATCCGAATGCATCTCTTCTTGATTTGGAAGATGGTCGCGTTGTTTATGAGTCAGAAGCGGATTATTTTGGCCGAGCAGCAATAGCACTTCGTAATCAAGGGGTACGTTTAATTGGTGGTTGCTGTGGTACGACACCAAAGCATATTGCCGCAGTGAAAAAGTACTTAGAGGAGCTATCTCCAGTAGAAGAAAAATATGCGAAGCCAGAAAAGATAGAAGTTGTTCGTGAGGCAGAGCCACCAAATTACGAGCCACTACATGTAAAAGTAAAACGTGAACGCTCAGTTATAGTGGAGCTAGATACACCAAGACATTTAGAAATTGAAGGTTTTATTGAAGGTGCAAAAAAATTATATGAAGCAGGCGCAGATGTAGTCATGATGGCAGATAATTCGCTTGCATCGCCAAGAATCAGTAATGTTGCTATGGGGGCACTATTGAAAGAAACACATGCAGTTCGCCCGTTAACACATATTACATGTCGAGATCGCAATTTAATTGGTCTTCAATCACATTTAATGGGATTAAATGCACTGGGAATTCATGATATTTTAGCTGTTACTGGAGATCCAACGAAGGTAGGAGACTTCCCAGGAGCGACTAGCGTTTATGACGTGTCTTCAATGGAGCTAATCCAATTAATAAAACAGTTAAATGAAGGTGTATCGTTTTCAGGGAAACCACTTCGTAAAAAAGCGAATTTCTCTGTAGCCGCTGCATTTAATCCGAATGTACGTGTATTAGATCGTGCTGTGTCTCGATTAGAAAAGAAAATTGAGCATGGGGCAGACTATTTTATTTCACAGCCTGTCTATACAAAGGAAAAAATCGTGGAGATTTACGAGGCAACTAAGCATTTAGAAGCACCGATTTATATAGGCATTATGCCAGTAACGAGCTATAAAAGCGCGGAATTCTTACATCATGAAGTACCAGGAATTAAACTATCTGATGATGCGTTAGCGCGTATGAGCGCTTGTGGTGATGATAAGGAGCGCGCAACACAAGAAGGAATTGCAATTGCAAAGGAACTAGTAGAGGTAGCAGCGGAATATTTCAATGGTATTTACCTCATTACGCCGTTTTTACGCTATGACATGACACTAGAGTTAATGAAATTTATTGAGCAATTGGATGAACAGAAAAAAGGGGTAAGTATAAATGGCTAAGCATTTGATAGAAGAGCAACTAGAGAAACGAATTTTAATTCTTGATGGCGCAATGGGAACGATGCTACAAAATGAAAATTTATCGCCAGAGGATTTTGGTGGTGATGAATATGATGGCTGTAATGAAAATCTTGTGCTAACTAGACCAGATGTGCTTGAAAAAGTTCATAGAAAATATTTAGAGGCTGGAGCAGATATTATTTGTACAAATACATTTGGGGGTACTCCCCTTGTATTAAATGAATATGATCTAGGTGCAAAGGCAGAGGAGATAAATAAGCGTGCAGTAGAAATTGCACGTAAAGCAGTGAATGAGTTTTCAACATCCGATTGGCCACGTTTTGTAGCAGGCGCAATGGGACCGACTACAAAAACCTTATCGGTGACTGGCGGAATTTCATTTGATGAGTTAGAGGAAAACTTTTATGTTCAGGCAAAGGCCTTAATCGAGGCCGGATCAGATGTTTTGTTGTTAGAAACTAGTCAGGATATGTTGAATGTTAAGGCAGGTACTCTGGGAGTATCTCGTGCCTTTGAGGCAACGGGAAAAGAGCTTCCTGTGATGATATCAGGAACAATTGAACCGATGGGTACTACACTTGCTGGCCAAACAATAGATGCTTTTTACATTTCCATTGAGCATATTAAGCCATTGTCAGTTGGTTTAAACTGTGCGACTGGCCCAGAGTTTATGACCGATCATATTCGGTCATTAGCGGAGCTTTCAACAGGCTATATTAGCTGTTATCCGAATGCAGGCTTACCTGACGAGGAAGGGTGTTACCATGAGTCACCTGAATCGCTATCACAAAAGCTAAAAGGCTTTGCAGAAAAGGGTTGGCTGAATATAGTAGGAGGTTGTTGTGGAACAACGCCAGCACATATTGCAGCAATTCGAGAGGTGCTAAAAGACGAAAAACCACGTCAATTACCGGAAGCGACACATGGACATGTTGTATCTGGTATCGAGCCATTAGTGTATGAAGATTCTATGCGCCCGTTATTTATTGGAGAGCGTACAAATGTAATTGGCTCTCGTAAGTTTAAAAATTTAATTATAGATGGGAAGTTTGAGGAAGCAGCAGAAATTGCACGTGCCCAGGTGAAAAATGGAGCACATGTTATTGATATTTGTTTAGCAAATCCTGATCGTGATGAATTAGCTGATATGCGTGGCTTTATGCAGGAGGTAGTAAAAAAAGTAAAAGTACCTCTTGTCATTGACTCTACAGATGAAAAAGTAATTGAAGAAGCACTCAAATTTTCTCAAGGAAAAGCCATCATTAACTCTATTAACTTGGAAGATGGTGAAGAACGTTTTGACGCAGTGTTACCGTTAGTGAAAAAATATGGTGCCTCTTTAGTCGTTGGCACAATCGATGAGCAAGGTATGGCGGTTGATCGACACCGCAAGCTAGAGATTGCTGAACGTTCATATAAATTACTAACAGAAAAATGGGGTCTTGCACCTGAAGATATAATCTTTGACCCATTAATGTTCCCAGTAGGTACGGGTGATGAGCAATATATTGGTTCAGCTCTTGAAACAATTGAAGGAATTCGTCTCATTAAAGAAAAGATGCCTCGTACATTAACGGTGCTCGGTGTAAGTAATATTTCATTTGGATTACCTCCTGTAGGTCGTGAAGTATTGAATGCTGTATATCTATATCACTGTACACAGGCTGGCTTAGATTATGCCATTGTTAATACAGAAAAGCTTGAACGCTATGCATCCATTCCTGAAGCGGAAATTAAACTAGCAAATGATTTACTGTTTAATACGAATGATGAAACATTAGCAGTATTCACAGATTTTTACCGTGATAAAAAGAAGGAAAAGACAGAGGCAGACATCCCAAAAACAGTTGAAGGTCGCTTAGCTTACTATATTTTAGAGGGCACAAAAGAAGGGCTTATCGAAGATTTAGATGCAGCACGAGAAATATTCGAAACACCGCTTGATATTATTAATGGACCATTGATGGATGGCATGGCTGAAGTTGGCCGTTTATTTAATGATAATCAACTTATCGTTGCGGAGGTATTACAATCAGCAGGGGTTATGAAAGCAGCAGTTGCACATTTAGAGCAATTTATGGAGAAAAATGAAGAGAGCGCTGGCAAAGGGAAAATGGTGCTTGCCACTGTAAAAGGCGATGTGCATGATATCGGAAAAAATTTAGTGGATATTATTTTAAGTAATAATGGCTATAAGGTTGTTGATCTTGGTATTAAAGTGACACCTGCCCAGCTAATCGAAGCGATTCGAAAGGAAAAGCCAGATTTCATCGGGCTTTCAGGATTACTTGTAAAATCTGCACAGCAAATGGTAATTACAGCGCAGGATTTCAAGGAAGCAGGAATCGACGTGCCGATTTTAGTAGGAGGTGCGGCATTATCTAGACGATTTACTGAAACAAAAATTGCCGGCGAATATGATGGACCAGTCATTTATTCAAAGGATGCGATGCAAGGATTAGAGCAGGTAAACCGATTAATGGGAACAAATACACGTGTCGAATTTTTAGCAGAGATTGAAGAATCTCGCCAAAAACGCTTAGAGGCAGATGAAAAACGAGCTGCCCGACCTGCAAAAGAACTAACAGTAAAGCCTGCACGCACGGTAAAGGATTCTTCTGTGTTTTTACCAGCTGATTTACGTCGCCATGTAAAAAAAGAATATGCTGTATCACATTTATATCCATATGTGAATATGCGTACATTACTTGGCCATCATCTAGGATTAAAGGGACAAGTACAGCAATTGCTTGAAGCGGGAGATGCACGAGCAACAGAATTAAAAGAATTAGTAGATGATTATTTGCAAAGTGATCTTCTAAAACCATCAGGTATGTATCAATTTTTCCCTGCCCAAGCAGATGGTGATGATGTGGTCGTTTATGATTCAACTGATAGTAAAACAGAAATTGAACGCTTTACCTTCCCGCGCCAGCAGGTTGAACCGTTTTTATGTCTCTCCGATTTCCTAAAAACAGTAGAGAGCGGTGAAATGGATTATATCGCGCTAATGGTTGTGACAGCAGGACAAGGTGTCATGGCAAAGGCTCGCCAGCTAAAAGAGGAAGGGAAATTCCTTGAAAGCCATGCATTACAATCTACAGCCCTTGAACTTGCAGAAGGCTTTGCGGAGCGCATGCACCAAGAAATTCGTGACCAGTGGGGCTTCCCAGATACGACAGATTTTACAATGCGTGATCGTTTCGCAGCAAAATATCAAGGACAGCGCTTCTCATTTGGCTATCCCGCATGTCCAAACTTAGAGGATCAAGAGAAATTGTTTGGCCTCTTAAAGCCAGAGGACATTGGTGTTCATTTAACTGAAGGCTTTATGATGGAACCAGAAGCTTCTGTATCAGCGATTGTCTTTGCACATCCGGATGCTCGTTATTTTAATGTGTAAAGTTAAAAAAGTGGTATAACATTTAGTAATCAATAAAAATAAATTTGATAGTTTTTGTAGTATAAAGGATTTAGCACTCTGTTTGACACTTCTAAGAATTGCTGCAGTAATATGTGTCGGCAATCGCTTCGGGAAGCTTGCACAGAGTGCTAATTCTGATATCTTGATAGAGCTCTAAAGGCTATTCTTTATGAAGGACGTGAGCATGATGATTCGATTAATGGAAGAAAAAGATTTACCTGAGGTTTTAGACATCTACAACGACATTATTTTAACGAGCAAAGCCGTATATCGATACGAAACGCAATCGTTAGAGGAAAAAAAACAATGGTTCAAAGAGCAGCAGGCATCTAACAATCCCCTGCTTGTCTTTGACGAAAATGGCGCAGTAGTAGGCTTTGCAACATATAGTCAGTTCCGTCCATATCCCGGCTATAAATACACAATGGAGCACTCCGTGTATGTGCATAGGGATCATTATCAAAAGGGGATTGCTACAAAACTAATGCTTGAGCTTATTCGAATTGCACAAGAGCATGGTATAAAGACGCTCATAGCAGGTATTGATGGTGAAAACATTGGAAGCATTAAAGCACATGAAAAGCTAGGCTTTGAATATGCAGGGACCATTAAAAATGCAGGCTATAAATTTGAACAGTGGCTAGATCTTGTATTTTATCAACTACAATTAACTGGGCAAACATTATAAAAAACTATCGTGTCAATGAAACCTATTAAATAAAATATGACTTCTGCAAAAGGAGGGGTTGATTTCCGTTCCGACTGGGTGCTTTGCCGCTGACGCTTCGCTCTGTGCAACAGCGACAAAGCAGTAACCTGGAACGGAAATCAGCTCATTTGAAGTTCTGAATATTCACAAATATTTCTTAGCCATTTTGTTTTCAACACTGTGAAAAAGGATATGACATTTGTCATATCCTTTTTATGATGTTTGCTTCTGTTGCTAGTTTACACTCATGTATTATGATGAGGTCATAAGAAAAAGGAAACGAGGGAGTAAAACGATGGCAACAACAGATAAAGAAAAAACAAAAAAACTTCGTCAAGATGTAGCGCCATTTGCGAAATCGGATACAGCTAAAAGTATCTTTCAAATGGTAAATACGATTGTACCGTTAATCGCTCTTTGGGTAGCTGGATATATGTTAGTAGATGTTTCACCATGGTTAACAGCTGGGTTAAGTGTAATTTCTGCCGGATTTGTCGTACGAACTTTTATTATTTTCCATGATTGTACACACGGTTCATTTTTCAAAAGTAAAAAAGCTAACGACTGGGTAGGTCTATTTACTGGGGTGCTAACATCATTCCCATATGAAAAATGGAAACGTGAGCATACAATACACCATGCAACAAGCTCGAACTTAGACAAGCGTGGTATTGGTGATATCGATATGATGACAGTAGAAGAGTATTTACAAGCATCTAAAGGACAACGTTTATGGTATCGCTTTTACCGTAATCCGTTCGTAATGTTTGGCTTAGGTCCACTATTTATGGTGTTAATATTAAATCGTTTTAATCGTAAGGATGCTAAACAAAAGGAACGCTTTAATACTCATTTAACAAATTTAATCATCGGTGGAATTTGTGTAGCCTTAATTTACTTTATGGGATGGCAAGCATTTTTATTAGTGCAGGGCGTAACATTGTTTATTGCTGGTTCACTAGGCATTTGGTTATTTTATATCCAACATACGTATGAAGATTCTTACTTTGAGCATGACTCAGAATGGGATTATGTAAAGGCTGCTGTTGAAGGAAGCTCATATTATAAATTACCAAAGCTATTACAATGGGCTACAGGTAATATTGGCTTCCACCATGTACATCATTTAGCTCCTCGTGTACCGAACTATAATCTTGAAAAGGCGCATGATGAAATACCGCCATTACACAATGCGACGACTATTACATTACGTACAAGCTTAGAATCATTACGATACAAGTTATATGATGAAGAGCAAGGTAAGTTTGTAAGTTTTAAAGATATTCCGGAAATAATTAAGCGAAAAGCAAGAGGCAGTTTAGCTGCTTAGTAGAATTTTCCAGCCATCTCTTCTAGGGGATGGCTGTTTTACGTAGAAGTATCAGCTATGTAATATTGTACGACAGCGACGGGTAAAAACCATGTGCGGGCATAAAATTAATTTTCTTGTTATAATAAGGGAAAAGTAGGAAAGAGCGTGAGATTACGTTGAGGAAATGGCCCAGTATTATTCCGAATAGTCCAATGCTCAGTGTATATTTATGGATTATTTTCTGTTTCCTACCGTTTTTCTTTATTTTTAGGAAATCATCCTATTTAGAAATTTCAATAGGGATTACATTTTTAATGCTCTATTTTATTTTCTATCGGTTTTCCATGAATTCGAAGAACGGTCTTGTTTATATGTGGATTAGCTTTGAGATGGCCATTAATATCGTTATGACAATATTATATGGCTATGTGTATTTATCAATTTTCACCGCTTTCTTTATCGGAAATATTCGTAGACCTGTTGGCTTCTATATTATGTATGGACTACATATTGGCTTTACGGTTATTTCGACAGGTGTTGGCTTCTTTGTGGAGCTTCACTTATTTTTATCACAACTACCATTCGTTGTTTTAACAATCCTAGCGGTTGTGCTTCTCCCACTAACGATTTATTCAAAAAATAAACGTGAAAATTTAGAGGGCCAGCTTGAGACTGCTAATGAACGAATAGCTGAGTTAATTGTTTTTGAGGAACGACAACGTATTGCTCGTGACTTACATGATACTCTTGGTCAAAAGTTATCGATGATAGGTTTAAAAAGTGACTTAGCTTCAAGATTAATTGAACGTGATCCACAGCAGGCTTTAGTAGAGATTAAGGATATTCGGCAAACGGCGAGTATCGCATTAAAAGAGGTTCGTGAATTAGTGTCAGATATGCGAACAACTAAATTTGAAGATGAGCTTATGCGTATTTCTCAAATACTAAAGGCGGCTGAAATGGAATTAGTATTTGATGGCGATAAAGATACATTGCAGGTTCCGCCCCTTGTAGAAAATGTTCTTTCCATGTGCTTAAAAGAGGCGGTCAATAATGTTGTGAAGCATAGTGGTGCTACAAAATGTGAAATTGCCTTCCATCAAAATTTTAAAGAAGTATATTTAGTAGTACGCGATAATGGTCAAGGCATCACGAAAAAGCAAGCATGGAAAACGGGGAACGGATTAAAGGGAATGCGTGAACGCTTAGAGTTTATAAACGGTTCCTTTAAAATCGAAAGTGAAGAGGGCACTACATTAACAGTGTCGATTCCAGTGGCGATTACGCATCAAAAGGTCAAAGAAAATCTAAAGAACATATAGAAAAGAGGCTTGTGACATGATACGAATTGTAATTGCTGAAGATCAGGGTATGCTATTAGGCGCACTTCGTTCTTTACTTAGTATGGAAGATGATATGGAAGTGGTTGGCTTAGCAAAAAATGGTGAGGAAGCATTGGCACTTGTAGAAGAGCATCGGCCTGATATTTGTATTATGGATATAGAAATGCCAGTGAAAACTGGACTAGATGCTGCAGAGGAACTACATAGCTCTGGTTCTAATTGTAAAGTGATTATCCTAACGACATTTGCAAGGCCAGGTTATTTTGAGCGTGCAAGAAAGGCCAGTGTCCGAGGTTACCTGCTGAAGGATAGCCCGATCGAGGAACTGGTTAGTGGCATTCGTATAATAATGGACGGAAAAAGAATTTACGCGCCTGAACTCGTTGATTTTGTCTACGAGGACGATAGCGAAAACCCTTTAACGGATCGCGAAAGTCAGGTGCTTACGCTTGTTGCAGAAGGTAAAACAACAAAAGAAATTGCTGCAGAGCTATTTTTATCAGCAGGCACTGTCCGTAATTATATTTCAACTATATTAGAAAAATTAAATGTTGGGAATCGTATAGAAGCTATTGCGCGCTTTAAGGAAAAAGGGTGGAATAAATAGCAAAAGCAATAGAGAAAGGCAGAAACATTGTTAAATCAACGTTTCTGCCTTTTCAATTTTATAAAAAATTTTCCTCAAAAGCGACTATTGGGATAGCCCCTTTCAAAGCTTATTTTTTACGTTTTGTTAAACGTCCTAGAACGAATGCACCTGCTGCTACAGCAAGTACTGTATTCGTTTTTTTCGTAAATACTTGTTTCGTAACAAGATTAAGGTTTTGCGGGCGCTCCGCTAAACGGCGCATAAAGTAGCCGTACCAATCTTCACCAAATGGTACATAAACACAGAAGTTATAGCCTTCTTTAGCAAGCTCTTTTTGCATGTCTGTACGGAAGCCGTAAAGCATTTGGAACTCAAATTTTTCGAGTGGAATATTATTATCAGCTACAAAACGTTTTACATGTGCAATAACATTATGGTCATGTGTTGCGATAGATGTAAATTTACCGTGTAGTAAATGGTATTCGATTAGTTCAATGAAGTTTAAATCGATATCTAATTTATCCTGGAAAGCAACTTCTACAGGCTCCTTATAAGCACCTTTTACGATACGTAGACGATAATCTTTGAATTTTTCGATATCATCTTTAGCACGGTAAAAGTATGATTGAATAACAGTGCCGACATTATTAAATGTTTTTGATAGTTCTTCAACCATATCGAAGGATGTTTGTAAACGACCGTAGTCTTCCATGTCAAAGTTGACAAATATATCATATGACGCTGCTTTTTCTACAATTTCATACAAGTTATCATAGCAAAAATCAACGTCAATATCTAAACCTAACTGGGATGGCTTTAATGAAATATGTGCATCAACGCCATTTTCATGAATAGCTTCAATTACTTCAAGGATTTGTTCTTTAGCTTTTGTTGCTTCTTCTTCAGTTGAAACAAATTCCCCTAAATTATCTACTGTGCAAGAGATTTTATGTGCGTTTAGCTCTTTGATGCTCGCAATCGTTTCTTCAATGTTTGTACCAGCTACTACACTTTGTGCGCCTAATTTTAGGCCGTATTTTTTTGCAGCATTATTTAATAGTTGGTTTTCAGATAAATGGATGAAAAAATCGCGTAATAACATGGTCATTCTCCTCACTGCATTTTTCTTTTTAGTATAACATAAGTTATGGAAGATATAGTGATTTCACCATAACAATTATTTCATTTCAAGTAATTGCATACGCTCGTTAAAAAGTGCAGGATAGCTTAAAAAACCTATCATTATGCTCGATAATGTCGCGGTTGTGAGTAGGGCGAAAATGATTAATAGCTGAAATTGTACCGCCTGAATAGGGTCTGCACCGCCAATTATTTGACCACTCATCATGCCTGGTAATTGAACGAGGCCAATGGTTTTTTGACTCTCAATTGTAGGAATCATACTTGCTTTTATCGCACTAATTAGCTGTCGATGAATGGCCTGCTTTGGTGTGCCTCCGAGCGATAAAATTAACTCCATTTCGTTTTGATGACTTATAATTTCTGCTGTAAAACGATTTAAAAATAGTATTGATAAAACCATTGAATTACCAATCAGCATACCGCTAATTGGAATAATATATTGAGCAGTTGCTGGAACAATGTTAAAGCCGAGCAACACCCCTTGCGTAACGATTTCTACCACGATAAGAGTTAAGGCAATTTTCCACGTAATGCCTGTAATACCCTTTCCTTTTTTGCGGGCGTTTAACGTTGCAGTTACTATCATTAATGCAACCATGAGGAAAATATAAATATAGCTTTGGGCATCAAAGACAAATTTTAAAATATAGCCTACTGCAAGCAGTTGAATGATAGAGCGTATTGTTGCAATGATTGTATCTTTTTCAAGTCCGAGCTTTAAAGTTTTTGATAGCAACAGAGGGATTACAACAAATATCAACGTAATAGATAGTGCTGTATATGTCATTCATTCACCCCCTGTAGAAATTCTGCGACACGTGGATTTGTAGGAGCTTTAAGTAAGGAACTTTTCCCTGTTTCAATAAGCTCCCCATCCATCATGACCCATGTAAAGTGTCCGATTGTTAGTGCCTGCTGCAAATTATGTGTAATCCAAATCATTGTGACATTGTATTTTTTATTAATTGTAGCAATGAGTGTTTCAATGTCCTGTACGGATTGACGATCCAGTGCAGATGTAATTTCATCTAATAACAAAATGGAGGACTTATTAATAAGCGTCCTTGCAATCGAAACTTTTTGTCGTTGCCCACCTGATAATTCATTTGTAGAGCGTTGTAAAAAGCTTTGATCGAGTCCGACATCTTGTAAATATTGAATAGCTTCTTGCTCTGTAAGCTTTTTTTCTTGTAACGAACGAGGAAGTGCGAGATTTTCAAAGACAGTCCCTGTAATCATAGGTGCTGCTTGAAGAGCAATCCCCACATGTCTTCTTAAAGTAGTCGGCTCGTATGTAGAAATAGGTTGATTATCAATCAATATTTGACCGTTTGTTGGGGATAATAGTCCATTGCACAATTTAAGTAGGGTTGTTTTGCCAGCACCCGATGGACCGACCAAAGTGGTAATTTTCCCCTTAGGGAATGACCCAGTAATCGATTTTAAGATTGCCTTGCCATTGGCTGAAAAGCTGACCTGTTGAAGGTGAATAGCAGGTTCGTATAACATATCCATATAGTTGAAACTCCTTTATACTAATAGGTACAATAACAGTATCATGAAATGAAAAAGGGCTACAGCTATTTTGCATTGTATAGACTGTAGTGATAATTATGGAATGTAAGGGGAACAGGGGAATGGATGTATTATATGTAGATACACTAACATATGCACAAGGCAATATGTATATCATTGCGTCGGATGAAGGTCTCGTATATATCGGAACACCAAATGCACCATTTGATGAGGTTGAAGTGTGGGCAAAAAAGCCATTTCAGGGCTACCGCTTTGAAGAGAATAAAGTAAAGTTACAGCCTTATGTTAAGCAATTAACGGCTTATTTTAATAAAGAACTTACAGAATTTGATTTGCCAATACATGTAAAGGGGACACCGTTTCAACTAGCTATATGGGATGCGTTGAAGGAGCTACCATATGGTACAATTGCTTCTTATTCAGATATCGCACACCGCATCGGTAATCCAAAAGCGGTGAGAGCTGTAGGTAGTGCAATCGGTGCCAATCCGATACTAGCGATTATTCCATGTCATCGTGTGATTGGAAAAAATGGTAAACTAACAGGTTTTCGTAGTGGATTGGCTATGAAAGAATTTTTACTTGAACTAGAAAGAGTGTAAAAAGAAGAATCTGTCTAACCTAGGGACCTCGTCCTTAAAGGTTAGGCAAATTCTTGTTTGCGAAGAAAGTTCAATGTGCGCTAGATATGTTCTTCTTGGACATTATTATTTGCTTTGCCGAAATGGGTTAAACGATGTGCAAATGTTTCTCCTCGTACAGCGGAGCCTTTGAAGATATCCTGAAATTCATAAGCCGGAGTACCATGTTCGATAATATCTAGGCCAGCGACTTCTTCTTCAGCGGAAACACGTAATGGCACAAATGCTTTGATAATAAATAAACCAACTGTTACTGAAACGCTAACCCAGGCGATAGTTGCAATTACTCCAATTGCTTGCACACCTAGTAGGCCAAGTCCTCCACCATAAAGTAATCCTTGACCACCAATATCAAACAAGCCAACTGCAAGAGTACCCCAAACACCACAGATACCATGTACAGCAATTGCACCAACAGGATCATCGACTTTTAATTTCCATTCAATGAAGCGGACGCCTTCAACCAATAATGGAGCTGCAATCATACCGATAATTAATGAACCGATTATACTAACATTAGCTGCACCAGCTGTAATACCTACGAGACCTGCTAAGGCGCCGTTTAAAGAAAGTGAGCCATCGATATGTCCATATCGAAACTTCGTATAAAAGGCAGTGGTCACAACTCCAGCTGCAGCTGCGAAAAATGTATTTGCAATAACACTAGGCACAATTTTAGGATCTGCCGCTAATGTAGACGCACCGTTGAAGCCGAACCAACCAAACCAAAGTAAAAATACTCCTAGAGCTCCCAATGGTATACTATGACCTGTGATAACGTTGACACGACCGTTTTCATATTTACCGAGACGAGGACCGATCATTACTGCTGCCACAAATGCTGCAACAGCACCAGTTAAGTGAACAACCGTAGAACCAGCGAAGTCAACGAAGCCAAGATCTGATAACCAACCTTGACCACTCCAAACCCAATGACCTACAACAGGATAAACAAGTAATGACATTAAAATAATAACGCCAACATAAGCAAAAATATTAGTACGTTCTGCCACTGCTCCAGATAAAATTGTTGCACCAGTTGCGGCAAACATCGTC
The DNA here is from genome assembly GCF_044761885.1 of Lysinibacillus sp. NPDC097231. Classification (NCBI taxonomy): domain Bacteria; kingdom Bacillati; phylum Bacillota; class Bacilli; order Caryophanales; family Bacillaceae; genus Lysinibacillus; species Lysinibacillus sp. NPDC097231. The sequence goes on from NZ_JBIWDH010000019.1 coordinate 61,945, forward strand.
TGAAAAATAAAGAAGGAAAGATTATCTACACCTGTTAAAGCAAAGCCAGTTGTACCGAAGAAACCGCCAGCTGTATCACCAAACATGATAGCGTAACCACATAGAAAATAGACAATACCGCCCAATGAAATTGTTAAGAAGTTTTTCATAATAATATTGACGGCATTTTTTGAACGCGTGAAACCAGCCTCAACCATCGCAAATCCTGCATGCATAAAGAATACTAAAATGGTACCAAGCATCACCCAAACTAAATTTAGAGATAATGTTATTTCATCCATATATACCGCCCCCTTATTCTACTGCAATCGATCCGACTTCTTTTGTGCGGATACGAATTGCTTGTTCTACTGGATAAATAAAGATTTTACCGTCTCCAACCTTGCCTGTTACTGCATCACGTAATAAAACTTCCACAATAGGATCTACTTTGTCGTCATCAATAATCATTTCTAACTTTAACTTTGTTAAAAATTCAATTTCATAGGTGTTTCCACGAAATAGCCCAGTCCGGCCTAATTGGCGGCCACAGCCTGCAATTTCAGAAACACTTAAACCAGCAATCCCTTCCTGTGCAAGTCCGTCCCTAACAGCGCCGAAAACTTCGGGGCGAATGATTGCTTCAATTTTTTTCATCGATATCAGCTCCTTGTGTAAATTTAAATTACATATTAAAGGGGATTGGAAAACATCGCAATTGTTTTTTTGAAATTAATGTTATATTTCATAACATTAAATATTTCGTATTTCATAATAATTGTTGGAAAGGTTTTTATAAGGGGAATGAAAGCGGTTATAAAAAATGTGTCGGAATTGTGTACAGTTCTAAATTTTCTGATTATTCATGTGAGGAAATCTGACATTAAAAACAGCGGAACGTAAAACGCAAGAATTTGGATATATAGTGTATACTAGGACTAATTATCAAAGTGGAAGAAGGGGTTTTTGTGAGATCAAACTATCAAGATGATAGCCTAGCGCTACACACCGACTTATACCAAATCAATATGGCAGAGTCGTATTGGGCTGATGGCATACATAATAGAAAAGCAGTTTTCGAATTATATTTTAGAAAATTACCTTTTGGCAATGGTTATGCCGTTTTTGCGGGATTAGAAAGAATGCTTGAGTATTTACGTGATTTTCGTTTCAGTGATTCTGATATTGCGTATTTACGAGAAGAGGTTGGGTATAAAGAGGATTTTATCGAGTATTTGAAAAATATTCGGTTTACGGGGGATATGTATTCTATGGTGGAAGGAGAAATTGTTTTTGCTAATGAACCAATTGTCCGTATTGAAGCACCATTAGTGGAGGCACAGCTCATAGAAACAGCATTGCTAAACATTGTGAACTATCAAACCTTAATTGCCACAAAGGCTAGCCGTATTAAACAAATTATCAAAAATGAAGTGGCGATGGAATTTGGAACGCGACGTGCTCAAGAGATGGATGCAGCAATTTGGGGAACACGTGCAGCATTTATTGGCGGGTTTGCTTCAACTAGTAATGTTCGTGCAGGAAAACTTTTTAATATACCGGTTTCAGGCACTCATGCACATGCACTTGTACAAGCCTATAAAAATGATTACGATGCCTTCCACTCCTATGCAAAACGTCATCGTGATTGCGTGTTTCTTGTGGATACTTACAATACGTTAAAATCAGGAGTGCCAACAGCCATTAAAGTAGCTAAAGAGCTTGGTGACAAAATTAATTTCATTGGAATTCGTTTAGATAGCGGCGATATAGCGTTCTTATCAAAAGAAGCCCGTCGCATGCTAGATGAAGCAGGTTTCCCTAATGCTAAAATAATCGTATCCAATGATTTAGATGAATACACAATTTTAAACTTAAAGGCTCAGGGAGCGAAAGTTGACGTATGGGGAATTGGTACAAAGCTTATTACAGCATACGATCAACCTGCTTTAGGCGCTGTTTATAAAATGGTTTCTATCGAAAATAACGAAGGTCGATTGGAAGATACAATTAAAATTTCTGCGAATGCTGAAAAGGTGTCGACGCCAGGCCTTAAAAATGTATATCGTATTATTGATAGAAAGAACGGTAAGGCAGAGGGAGATTACATTACGATGCAAAATGAAGATCCCCAATCAGAAGAGCGAATTAAAATGTTCCACCCTGTTCATACATTCGTATCAAAATTTGTAACGAACTTTGAAGCAAAGAATTTACATCAGCATGTAATTAAAAATGGTGAAATCAACTATGAAAATCCTACATTGGAAGAAATGCGTGACTATGCAGCTGCCAATTTAGAATTGTTATGGGATGAATATAAACGTGCCATGAATCCTGAGGAATACCCTGTCGATTTAAGCCAAAAATGCTGGGATAATAAAATGCGTAATATTGAAGAAGTGCGTGACATGGTCAATCAATTGTAAAACGTAAGGAGTGAAGGGCAAATGACATTACAGCAACAAATCATTAAAGAATTACGTGTATTACCTACTATCGATACGCAGGAAGAAATTCGCAAGTCTATTGAATTTTTAAAGGAATATGCGCGTCGTTATAACTTTGTAAAAGGATTTGTTCTTGGAATATCGGGTGGACAAGACTCAACATTAACTGGTAAGTTAGCGCAGCTTGCTGTTGACGAGCTAAATGCAGAAGTAGGGGAAGTGAAATATTCATTTTGGGCTGTCCGTTTACCATACGGTGTGCAGGCTGATGAAAAGGACTGTCAGGATGCGATTGACTATATTGAACCTACTAAAACATACACGGTAAACATTAAAGATGCTGTCGATGCTAGTGTTCAAGCATTAGCAAATGCAGGTATTGAGATCAGTGATTTTGTAAAAGGGAATGAAAAGGCACGTGAGCGAATGAAGGTGCAATACTCGATTGCTGCTATGAATAATGCTGTTGTGCTTGGAACAGATCATGCTGCAGAGGCAATTACAGGTTTTTACACAAAATTTGGTGATGGTGGTGCGGATTTAATGCCAATTTTTCGTCTCAACAAACGCCAAGGTAAGCAATTATTAGCTGCACTAGATTGCCCTAAGCACTTATATTTAAAAGTACCAACTGCGGATTTAGAGGAAAATCGTCCATCATTACCAGACGAAGTAGCCCTTGGTTTAACGTATGATCAAGTTGATGATTATTTGGAAGGGAAGGAAATTCCTGAAGAAGCTCGTAAAACGTTAGAAGGACATTATTTACGTTCTCAGCATAAACGTCATATGCCAATCACAATATTTGATGATTTTTGGAAGTAGAATATATTTGAGGCTCATCATCAAAAGTTAGAGTTGATTTTTATTGATGCATATATCTATGTAGATAAGTTGATTGGCGTGGAGGTTGGCGACTCCTTGAGGATCAGTGAACTGTACCCAGCCGGATCGGAAATTAATCCCACGTCATGATGACGAATATTTAGGAAAAGAGTTATAAGAAAAAGTGATAAACACTTTTGAAAATAGCTCTTTTCTCTTTTTTTTAAGTAATTTAGTTCTCTATTATTAAATCAAAGCATATAATGTCGATATATATACCTATAAAGCAGAGTAAAAGCAAAGGAGGGTAATTATTTATGAGGACTTCTAGAGTAAGTGCGACGACAAGTAGCACTTTTCGTAACGAACAACAGTATCTACATGCAGGTGATATAAGTCATAACTTTGGACAAAATCCGAAAAAACAATTTAAAAATAGTTTGCCAAAAAATAAAGATAAAAAACCTATAAGTAACAGTAGGCAATTTCAACAGCACCGTCCAGATAACAGAGAAATTAGTTATTTGGACAGTACATGCGACATACAAATACACAATGAATTAAATGAAACCGCCGATAAGCTAGGTCGTCTAAGCAAGCAAAAGAAGCTTCTAAATAGTTACCGTTCTTCTATATAACTGATCGTGAAGCAAAAACTCTCTACATCTTTCTTGATGTAGAGAGTTTTCATAGTGTTGAAAAACAAAATAGTCAAGGAAATCTTAGTGAATATTTGGCACTTTAAATGTGATGATTTCCGTTCCAGGCTACTCGCTTTCCTGTGGGCGAGCGCCGAGCCGCTTCCTCCGCTAACGCTCCGTGCAGGGTCTCGCCTGTCTCGCTTTCCCACGGGAGTCGAGTAGCCTTCCACTCCAATCAATGATAACGTTACCTTCTATAAATTTAATATATGTCAAAAATGAACTTTACCTATTCACCATAAATGGATGGTATAGATTGTTTAGTTTTAAAAGCATTTGTTGCTACTGTCGCTTCGCTTACGTACAGAAATTATTTGTTGCTGTCGCACAGTCAAAATCCTGTTGCTGAGCTATCAATTTATCACCATAAATTAATACGGATGCAAGAAGATACACGCTAAGTGTAATAGTTGATTGGAGTGGAGACTGGTCGACTCCTTGGGGATTACATTAAAAAGGAACGAAGGCTAAAATCGTCACATCGTGTGACAACGCCTTCGTGACCAACATCGTGTTGGCCCGAGACCCTGGAGCGAGCAACGCGAGTGAAGCGGCTCATCGGACGCCCCCGGGAAAGCGACCAGTCGGAACGGAAATCAACCCCTATTTTTGCTCAAAAGTCATACTTTATTTAACAGGTCACTTTAATTTCATTGACATTATAGTTTTTGATTGTTGGCAAATGAATAAGTATCTTTTTTTGTAAAATAATTGCGCTAGAAGAAAGTTTGATGGGGATTAGAAAGGTAGCATATTTGTTGCTAGAAAATAGAAGTATATATTTTTTGTTCAAAATATTTGAAATCGAGATGTTCAATTAATATTCAAGATAACTTTTCCAATCCTTCACAGTTATTTTTAACTTATTTCACAACTTATCTGTAAAGTGGTTAGTAGTAACAGAAAAAAGAAATTGGGGGAAGCAGATATGAAAAAATTATGGTTACCTGTACTAGCAGTATTACTTTTACTTGCGGCTTGTGGTACAGAAAAAACGCAAGTTAAGGAAGAAGAATCGAAGCAAGATGTTGCGGCAAATGAAGCGGAGGCAAAGGATAAAACTACGCAAGTCGCTTCTTTAGTTGATCCACGTTTACAAGAGCCGAAAGAAGATACATTGTGTGAGATGTGTAATATGAAAGTATATATGAAGGACGAAGGGATGGGTGAATTCTCTACCCAAGCAATAAAAGAGGATGGAACAATTTCCTTTTATGATGACATAGGCTGTTTAGTAAATGCCGAGGTTGCAAATAATGAAAATAACGAAAAGTATGTCCGTGATTATATCACAAAAGACTGGGTAAAGGTGGAAGATGTAACGATCGTTAAAACGGATCTAAAATCTCCAATGAACTGGGGATATATTTATTTCACTAATAAAGTCGAGGCAGATAAATATATAGCTGACAATCCTAATGCACATGTAGAGGAATTACAAAAAATTAAAGATGAAGCATTAGAGCGTCGTAAAAAGAAAATGCAAGAACAAACTGAAAAAGAAGCAAATGGTGAATCTGATTCTATGCAAATGGGAGAGATGAATCATAATGACCAAAGTCATTAAACGAATGGACTAGGGGGAAATCCTCTAGTCTTTTCGTGCTGAACTGGGAGGTAAGGATTGGTGAAAAAAATAGGGTTTACCTTATTGTTTTTTCTGTTTATGAGTCAGACAGTACAGGCCGATTTCGATGTGCAGGATGCAATTGATGCTGCGGGTCCTGGAGAAATCGTCCATATTCCTGCTGGTCGTTACCAAGGAGATTTTATAGTGACAAAACCGATAACGTTGCAAGGTGAAGAGGGGACCGAACTTATTGGCGAAGGAGACAATCCAGCACTTCGAATTGAAAATACGTCCAAGGTCACTGCTGAAAATATAACATTATCAGGAAAAAATAAAGCTATTGTTGCTAGTAATGTAGATGGGCTTGAGTTACGTAAATTACAAATTAAAAATGTTCATACAGGCATTCATATCCAACGTTCAAAGAATGTTCGCATAGATGAAGTTAATGTGACTGGTAATGATGCGCATTATTCACAAAAAGGTAATGGGTTGGCTGTTTTTAAGAGTGAGGACATTATTATCGAAGGCAATACGATTGAGAGAGTGCAAGACGGAATTTATGTAGAGGAGGTATCGCGTATCGTTGTTCAACGGAATAAGGTAACGAGCAGTCGTTATGGTACGCATTTTATGTATACGAATGATGCCGAGGCACTGTTTAATACATATATTCACAATGTTACCGGCCTTATGATTATGATGACAACAAACATTCTCCTTGAAAATAATATTATAGCTAATCATGTTGATTTTAATGGCAACGGTATGCTGCTGTATGATGTGCAGCAAGCGAAAATTAAGCTAAACACCATCAAGAATAATCGAACTGGTGTAGCGTTGCAGAAAAGTTCAAATATTCAAATTGAAACAAATGATTTTCAGATGAATCAAACGGCACTTGAGGGCACAAAGGTCAGTGGCGACACGACGGCAAGTGATAATAGCTTTACAGGCAATATTTTAACGGCGCGCTCCGATAAGCAAGGTTTTCAACTGGTAGGAAATTATTATGATGATTATTCAGGAATTGATTTAAAAGACAACGGTTTTGGTGATGTTCCGTATGTAGCATTGTCAAGTTTTGGGCAATGGATGGTACGTCAGCCTGTTTACCAATATTTCGTGGCATCTCCGAGTGTTATTTTACTGACATCACTTGATCAGCAAATAAATAAAACCGAAAAGAATATGCTCATTGATAATACTCCGAGATTGGCGATGAAGGATGTGGAAGAAAAGAACAAGGTGAATATGGTGCAAATGCTATTAGGTATATTCTTGACATTAAGTAGTTTATGGCTATGGAAAAGAGGAATAACAGAATGAAAAAATGGATGATGATTGTAATGCTATGTTGTGGTGTGCTGATGGGCTGTAGTGAAAAAACATATGAGCCTCGTGAAATAGTTAGTGAAACCGATGTTTGTAAAATATGCAATATGAGTATTGTTCACAATGCTTATGCTGGTGAAATTGCATTGAAGAATGGTGATTATGAAATTTTTGATGACATTGGATGTCTAATTGAATATATAGAAGCAAATGGAGAAGGTGAAATAGGAGCAGCCTATATTAAGGATGCAGCAAAAAATGAATGGATTGACGTTTTTGAAGCTATATATGTGTACAACAAGGATTATTGGACGCCGATGAATTATGGAGTAGTTGCATTCGATACGAAGGAAGCAGCACAGGAGTGGATGACCACAGAGGGGGATGGCCAGCTCCTAGTTTATAAGGATTTACACGATTTTAAATGGGGGATCCATAAGTAATGTATAGTATGCTTATCAAACTAGAATTGAAACAAATGCTTCGAAGTCGTTGGATGCAATTAGTCGGTATACTTTTCACATTCGTTTTTACAGCTATTATTGTCATTCAACAAATGGCACTACCAGATGTAGAGGGCTTTACACGACAAACTGCCTCTTTTTTAAATGTACTGCTGTTTTTATTACCCCTGTTTATATTGACGATTGGAAGTATGAGTGTAGCTGGTGACGTGGAATCAGGTTGGTTTTCATTATTAAAGACATATCCGATGACACGTGCACAGTATATTGCAGGAAAGTATATGGCATCTGTGCTTGCTTTTTTATTGGTTGTTGTAGTGGCGTTTGGGGTTATACTGGCGTTTGGTGGTTTATTAGGTGGTGTCCGTTTACCTTTTATTTTTATTACTCTAACTTTGCTATGTATATTTATTTTTGTCTCATTAGCAATTGCAATTGGAGCATTTGCGAAGACTAGATTATTTGCGTTATCGCTATCGCTTGTTTTTTGGTCAATTTTTTTATTACTGATGTCTTACACTTTGATGGCTATTGGAACAGTTGTGGCGGGGCATATTTTGCAAAAGCTCACAATTATCATGATACACATTAATCCTGTGGAGTGGCTACGCTTTGGATATTTCATTTTTACCGATCAAGCGAGTGTACTCGGTCCTGCTTTTTATAAGATGACACAGTTTTATTCGTCACCACTAGGTTACATAGTGTATGGGACCTTGACATTGCTTTGGATAGCATGTCCATTAGCTTACAGTAGCCTGCTGTTAAGGGGAGGAGGAAGAAGATAATGCTATTAGAAACGAAGGAGTTATCGAATATATATGACAATAATAGAGGTCTACGAAAAGCCTCCTTTTCTTTACAGACAGGACGTATTTTAGCGCTTGTTGGAGGAAATGGCGCTGGAAAAAGTACTTTAATTCGTTTACTGACCGGCCAGGAAAAGCAAAAATCAGGAGAAATCATCTGGCATAAACCGCCAGCTATTCGCTACATGCCAGATGATGTGGATTTTCCTTCCATGTTAACAGCAGCTGAAATTTTACAGCTACTTGCCTCCTTAAAGAAAATCGGTAGACGAGAACAAGAAGAGGTACTGAGACGGGTTGCTTTATGGGATGTGCGAAAGCAAAAAGTTAAACATTTTTCAAAGGGCATGCGTCAACGCCTTAATCTTGCTCAAAGTTTACTTGGTGATGGTTCTTTGCTTATTTTAGACGAGCCGACAAATGGTCTTGATCCGTTTTGGATTGCGGAGTTGAAAAAGATGATGCTAGAGGAAAAAACGAAGGGGTGTACTGTCATTTTTTCAACGCATTTACTTTCATTTGCCGAGGAAATAGCGGATGATGTGTTAGTTTTACATGAAGGAGAAATACTTATTTCAGGGGACTTAAAGAAAATACTTCTACAAGAAAATTCAACTTCATTAGAGAATTTATGGTTAAAAAATTTAGATTTGTAACATTTTGATAAGTAATGACGTTATATACTAGTAAGTAGGCTTGTTTGAAGAGGATTCAACAAGCCTACTTTTTCATACTAAGCACTATTATTGTTCTGAATATAAGTGTGATGTTGTTTGACTAAAGCATTAGTTGAGCGTTTTATATAATTGTGTTATTAAGTATATTTCGTTATGCTAAAGGTAAGTTATCATGCAATTCAAACAATTGTTGGGTGAAATAGGAGGTTTTTTTGTTTTATGAATTCACAAATACAAGATGTATTAGACAACATAGAAAAAGTAATGATAGGTAAAAGAGAGGTCGCTGAGCTTAGCATAGTAGCCTTACTAGCAAAGGGACATGTGCTACTAGAGGACGTACCTGGTGTAGGTAAAACAATGATGGTGCGCGCACTGGCAAAATCCTTCGATGCACAATTTAAAAGGATTCAATTTACACCCGATTTATTGCCATCGGATGTTGTAGGGGTATCAATTTATAATCCGAAAACAATGGAATTCGAGTTTCGACCTGGTCCGATCATGGGGGATGTTGTTTTAGCAGATGAAATCAACCGTACATCTCCGAAAACACAGTCTGCATTGCTTGAGGGGATGGAGGAAGCATCTGTCACTATTGATGGTAAAACCCTGATAATCAATCAGCCATTTTTCGTTATGGCAACCCAAAATCCAATTGAACATGAAGGAACATATCCTTTACCAGAGGCACAACTTGATCGTTTCTTACTAAAAATAAAAATGGGCTATCCTTCTAGAAGAGAAGAAGTGGAGATACTGCGTCGGGCTGAAAATGGTAAGCCGATTGAAAAAATTGAAGCCGTACTAAAAGTTGCAGAACTAATTGAATTACAAGAGCTAGTACAAGGTGTGTACGTCGAAAATTCTGTCAAAAATTACATGGTCGAGCTAGCGACTCAAACGAGAGAAAATAGCTATGTACATTTAGGTGTAAGTCCTCGGGCGACAATTGCTTTAATGAAAGCCTCGCAAGCTTATGCATTTATGAAAGGGCGCAGTTATGTTACACCTGATGATGTCCAATATTTAGCACCATTTGTTTTTAGCCATCGTTTAATTTTAAAGCCAGATGCACGTTATGATAATGTGACAGCGGATAAAATTATTGAACGTATTATTGCGAATACACCTGTGCCAACAAAGAGGTTTGCGGAGCAATGAAGAAATGGAAAGCTTTTATAGAAAAAAGTAAACATTTCTTATTAGTATCTTTGTTAATGGTCATCACTTTTTGTTATGCAATGTTCCAAGGCGGGTTTGTCAGCTGGTTTGTGTTTTTTACAGTTAGTCCATTTTTGTTATATGCATTTATTTTCTTACTAGTTCGGGAAGAAATCTTACTTGTGGAACGTAAAATTGAACCCTCACATATTGAGAGTGGACAATCTGCTAAGGTTATAATTACGGTAGAACGAAAAACACGCTTTCCATTTGCATATATAATGATGGAGGAACTTGTAAATAGTGAAGCCCTTGTTCAATCGAAGGTGCAAGGAACAAATGTCATTAAGTTCGTAGGCTTTAAGAAAAAATTTAGTTGGAATTACGTGCTGGAAAATATGCCCCGTGGCGAGCACCGTTACTTAGGTGTTAATATTGTTTTCTGTGATTTTTTTGGCTGGGCAAAAAAGCTTGTTGCGGCAGAAAAGGAGCAAGTCATTTTAATTTATCCGAAAGTTCGAGAGATGAAGTATGCCGCACTTCAAACAAAATTTGATGTTGGAGCAATGATGTCACCCTATTCAATTGTTAAGGATACATCAATGGCTGTTGGTTTACGTGAGTATGTTCCGGGTGACCGTTTTTCGTGGATTCACTGGAAATCATTTGCAAAGACTCAAACTTTGCAATCTAAGGAATTTGAAGACCGTCAATCACAGGAGTTGATGTTGGTGCTTCATGGCGAAAAGTCTCCGTTATTTGAAGAGAAAATTGAGCTTGTGGCATCAATGTTACAAACAATTGTCGAAGAACGTGGAGATATTTCATTTGTTTCTGCTGGTGCTAAAACGAAGGTGTTTCCAACTATCCAAGGTAATAAGCAGCTGGATCAAGTAATGTATCATTTAGCTGCCATAAAACCTGTAGAAAGTGTCAAATTTCAATTGCGAAATCAGCAAGCCTTTAAGCATGTCGCAACACTACTATATGTTACGAACGAAGTATCAGATGAATTACTGCATTCTCTTAGCGAAATGGTGAAAAGCTGTATTTGTTTTGTAGTGGCTGAACAACCTCCTATTCAAACAGAGCTAGCAAAGCGCTTTAAACAAATTCAAGTTGTACATGTAAATCCAACAGATTATTACCATTTGTTCACGGAGGTGATGAAGCCGTGAACAAATCACTAGGAAGTTTTATAGAATTAGCCATAGCCTACGTAATTATTTTTCTGATTTTACGTGAATGGCTTGTTCCTGTAATGGAGTTAACAAATACAGGAGAGTTTCATTTAATTTTGGTGTTTATTGGTCTATCACTTGCACTTAGCCTTTTTCGAATACATCCATTGTTGTCCGGATTGGTGAAGTTCGGCTATATTACATGGTTTCTAGTGTTCATTTACAGTAAAAGTCCCTTTTTATCTGGAGAGACATTACCGTTTTTAATGAATGAATGGCAATGGAATATGACTGCCATTTTTTCAGGTGATTTTGGACAAGTTTCTGATGCGTTTAGAACATTACTATTCCTTACGCTTATTTGGATGTTAATATACTTAATTCACTACTGGATAACAGTGCGCAAAAATATTTTCTATTTCTTTGCGCTAACAGTTTTCTTTATTGCCACACTAGATACATTTAGCGATTATGATGGAAAGTCGGCAATTGTTAAAGTCATAGTACTTGGTTTAATGATGACAGGCTTGCTTTTTGTAAAGCGCTTATGGCTTCAAGTAGATACAGCAAGCGATGTAATAGAGAAGTGGAAACTTGCTATCCCGATGATTGTTTCGGTAATGCTTGTAAGTGTAGTGGCATTCTTTTTACCTAAGACAGGACCAACTTGGGCTGACCCAGTGCCTTTTATCCAAGGGGTTGCTGGGCAAGGTGATTTTGGAACAGGTAAAAAAACAGTTGGCTACGGCGAGGATGATAGTCGATTAGGGGGACCGTTTCAAGGTGATAATACACTAGTTTTCACTGCAACTTCCCGTGACCGTCATTATTGGCGTATAGATACAAAGGATACGTATACATCGAAGGGATGGGTTCTTTCAGAAGGGAACTTTGGAAAAAATATTTATCAGGCTAATACGCCTATCCAGACCTCGTTACAAGTTGGGTCTCCTGATAAAGAGCGTCAAGTTCAAATGGACATTGCTGTACCAATGCCATTTTTGATTCAAACGTATGGCATGCTTTCTGTTTCTGCCCAAGATTCAACCGTATTTATACAAGATGGTCGTAGCGAAAAGATTGCAATAGAGCAGCGAGGTAGCGAGTCTAAATTATTATCAAACTATACGATAACTTATAGTAAGCCTGTCTATAGCATGGAGCAACTGCAACTGTCAAACCCATCCATGTTAGAAACATTAGATCCGTCCTTTGATCGCTTTTTACAATTGCCAAACAAACTTCCACTGCGTGTAAGAGATTTGGCAAATGAAATCACACAAGGTAAAACCTCGGTATATGATCAAATAACAGCGGTAGAAAGATATTTTTCAACTAATGGTTTTAGATATGATAAAACGGCAGCAGCTATTCCAGCGGAGAATCAAGATTATGTTGACCAGTTTTTATTCGATACTAGGGTTGGTTACTGTGACAATTTCTCAACATCGATGGTCGTACTCCTGCGTTCAGTAGGGATACCAGCACGTTGGGTAAAAGGCTTTGCGCCGGGTGATGCTGGTCCAATGTCAGATGGTTTACGTGAGTATCGAATTACGAATGATAACGCACACTCGTGGGTAGAAGCATTTGTACCTGGAACAGGCTGGATTGAGTTTGAACCAACAATTGGCTTTTCAAGAAATATTAACATCGATTATGATATAGAGCGTGATACTCCTCAAGAAGAGCAAGTATTGCAGCCAGAACAAAAACAAGAGCAACAACAGAAGAAAGAACAAGCACCCAAGACAGAAACATCTAGCTCAACATTTAGCTTAGATGCTGTATGGACATGGTTGAAAAAACTCACATATGTTTGGATTGCTCTAATCATTTTGATGATAATTGCTGGTCTCGCACTGTTTATGCAACGTAAAACGTGGTTACCTAAAATGCAAGTACGTGCATATCGTAAGAAGGAAGCAAACTGGACAAACTTTGATGCTTCTTATCATGTTTTAATGAAGCAATTATCCCGTATTGGATTACGCCGAAAAGCTGGCGAAACGTTGCGAGTGTTTGCTGAACGAGTGGATGCATCATTAGAGACTGATGAGATGCAAAAATTGACCGCCGTTTATGAGCAACATATTTATGGCAGGGATGAACAAGATATTGATTTTATAAAACTGAGAGAAAGTTGGGAATATTTAATCAATCGCACTATCAGTTGATTTTGATGGGTACAAAGAGTAAAATGAAAAAAATTATATATGATAAGGATTGCTTTCATATAAGTTCGATAATAAGGTTCGGATGTTTCTACGAGGTCACCGTAAATGATCTCTCTATGAAGGTGAATGTTATAGTTAGGTGAGAAGTTTAGTAAATCACTTTCTTTGCTGCGCATTCGCCTTTATAGATCAAGAGCTTATGAACGCGTAGGAAGTTTTTACTTTCATACGCGTTTTTCTTTGAACATATGAAAGGTCCTTTAAAAATAGTAGAAGAGGTGGAAATTTTGTCAGCTAGCCCTTTATTAAAAGAGCAAGAAAAAGTCGTTGTTCTCGACTTCGGTAGCCAATTTAACCAATTAATTACGCGTCGTATCCGTGAATTTGGTGTTTTTAGTGAGTTACATCCACATACAATTACTGCAGAAGAAATTAAAAATATGAACGCTGTAGGTATTATCTTTTCAGGTGGTCCAAACTCCGTTTATGATGAAAATGCCTTCCATGTAGATCCAGCTATTTTCGAATTAGGCTTACCAATTCTAGGTATTTGCTATGGTATGCAATTAATGGCACATACACAGGGCGGTAAGGTTGAAGGTGCTGAAACACGCGAATATGGTAAAGCTGAAATTAAAGTGACAGCTTCTAATAAATTATTCGGTGACCTACCATCGGAACAAATCGTATGGATGAGCCATGGTGACCATGTAACAGAAGTACCTACTGGCTTTGAAGTAATCGCAACAAGTGCTGCTTGCCCTATCTCTGCAATGGCAAATGTGGAACGTAAACTATTTGCAGTACAATTCCATCCAGAAGTACGTCACTCTGTATACGGTAACGACTTACTACGTCAGTTCGTATTTGATATTTGTGAAGCAAAAGGCGATTGGTCAATGGCGAACTTTATTGAACTTGAAATCGCAAAAATCCGTGAAACAGTGGGTGACAAAAAAGTATTATGTGCGCTTTCTGGTGGTGTAGATTCATCAGTTGTTGCTGTTCTAATTCATAAAGCAATCGGTGACCAATTAACTTGTATGTTCGTAGATCACAACTTAAACCGTAAAGGTGAAGTTGAGCAAGTTATGAAGACATTTACGGAAGACTTTGACATGAATCTTATCAAAATTGACGCACGTCAACGTTTCATGGACAAACTTGCAGGTGTTTCTGATCCAGAGAAAAAACGTAAAATTATTGGTAACGAATTTATTTATGTATTCGATGAAGAAGCGGCTAAACTTGAAGGTATGGACTTCTTAGCACAAGGTACGCTTTATACAGATATTATTGAATCTGGAACATCAACTGCGCAAACAATTAAGTCACACCATAATGTTGGTGGTCTTCCAGAAGACATGCAATTCCAATTAATTGAGCCACTTAACACATTGTTTAAAGATGAAGTGCGCGCATTAGGATTAGAGCTAGGCCTTGACGAAAAAATCGTTTGGCGTCAACCATTCCCAGGTCCTGGATTAGGTATCCGTGTGCTTGGTGAAGTAACAGAAGAAAAACTTGAAATCGTACGCGAATCAGATTTCATCCTACGTGAGGAAATCGCAAAAGCTGGTCTAGATCGTGACATCTGGCAATACTTCACTGTACTACCTGATATCCGTTCAGTTGGTGTAATGGGCGATGCACGTACGTATGATTACGCAATCGGTATCCGTGCAGTAACATCTATCGACGGTATGACTTCTGACTGGGCACGTATTCCTTGGGATGTACTAGAGAAAATCTCTGTCCGCCTAGTAAACGAAGTAAAACACGTTAACCGCGTGCTGTACGATATTACATCTAAGCCACCAGCAACTATCGAGTGGGAATAGGTTAATATAACAGAAAACTCGGACCTTAGTTGTATCAAGAGTTTGAAGTTATTTATCCTGCAAATACTTGCTCACCTACAACAATTGCATTTTAAAATAGGACTTTCCTTTATTCATGTTTTTCATGATAAAAGGGAGGTCTTTTTTTATGGTTAAAATTAACGAAATGATTGATGTTTTCAAAATGAATCAAGAAATCGTTGGTCGTAAACTGAAGTATATTCAATATGTTTTTGCACTTAAAGCGAAGAAAAGATTTTATCCCGCAGAACGGGCAGTAATTTATCTGTACCAAAGCTTCAGGTACAAGACTCCCACTTCAAGAATTAAGTGAAGCAAAAAATATAAATGGGAGATCAACTGCCCGTAAAAGCCCGATTGAGGCAACACGATGTTGGTATCACAAGCGTTTCCGTAGATGAGGAGTACTTAGCTTGTGTTCCTCTATAGCAATCAGTGGTGGATGGGAAATACCCCACTGATTGAAACCCAGGAGACTCTGGAAATAACCCTGGTACAGGAGGCAATCCAGGAGATTCAGGAAGCAAGCCTGGTACAGTAGGTAATCCGGGAGATTCAGGAAGCAAACCTGGTTCAGAAAATAATACTGAATTTAGTGTAAACAGTGGATCCGATGGCAGTTACAACCAAAGCAATAACAGCAGAGCAAACAAAGAAGACAAATTAGACAATGTTCCAAAAACAGGAGACAATAGTATGCCGCCAATTTTCTATATGGCTTTGGCGCTTATGTCCTTGATAATGCTAGGATTCCTGTTGTTTGGCAACAAGAAGAAAAAGCACATTTAGTAATGGGAAAGGCGGTAAGAAATGAGCAAAATAAAAAAAATCCTTATCGCCTTTTTCATCATTCTGCTCGTTTATTCGCTAGTCTCTCTTGCGAGAACTTACTTTCGGGATTATGCTGAAAATCAGCAAATAAAAGAGCTGGCAGAAATACGATATAAAGAAAATGATACAGGTGAGGGTGCTTCAAACCCCTCACCTTTTATTACAAAGGTCATGCTCCCTGAATTTAAAGAGCTTTCTAAGCAAAATCCAGATATTATCGGGTGGCTAAAAATTGATGGCACCTGTATTGATTACCCGATTATGCAGAATCAGCAGAATGCGCAGTACTATCTCAATCATGGTTTCGATAAAGAGAAAAACAAAAACGGACTCCCTTTTTTGGATGAATACAGTCACATAGATGAATCAGACATTTTGCTCATTCACGGACATCATATGAAAAGTGGAGCGATGTTTGCGGATTTGGTGAAGTACAAGAAGGAAGGCTACTATAAGGAGCATACAACGTTACAATTCAGTACGCTATATGAGCAGGAAGAATATGAAATCGTTGCTATTGCTCTCTCAGAGGTGTACAGCAAAACAGACGACGTTTTTAAATACTACCAGATTGAGCAGATAGATACACCCGCCGAGTTTGACTCGTATATTCAGAATATCGACCAACTTGCACTTTACGACACAGGAGTGACTGCACAGTATGGAGACAAACTTATTGTTCTGTCTACATGTGAATACTCAACTGAGAATGGTCGGTTAGTCGTGGTTGCCCGAAAGCGCAAATGACGATGTGTAAAAACATGAAAACAACTACACCAAATCACGTTCTCCTTGGAGGGCGTGATTTTTTGTGCGATAAAAAACGTCAAGGCGAAATTGATAAATCAAAGAAAATATTTGCAAAGCTTTGAGGTATAGTAAACTGTAAGAGGACAATGTTATTGCTCAGTTTAGGGGGATTGAAATGGAAAAAAATATAGCGATGATTCATACACTTGCCATTGGTATGCCGAAAGAATTGCATTATAGTAATGGGCGCTCAATGATTACAGGGATTGAAAAACGGAGAGTGCAAGAAGCTTATTTGTCAGTTGGTGGATTTGAAGGGGATGGTGTAGCAGATAAAAAACATCATGGTGGTCCTGATCGTGCGGTTTGTTTATATCCAGCGGAGCATTACATACAATGGGAACTGGAACTTGGTAACCCATTGCCGACAGCGGCATTTGGTGAAAACTTAACGGTAACGAATATGTTGGAAGCGGATATTTGTATTGGTGATATTTATAAAATAGGTGATGCTGTCATCCAAATTACACAAGGTCGTGTACCATGTAGTACGATTGATAAATATACTGAGGCGAACATATTACTCAAACGTTTAATTGAAACAGGTTACACGGGCTTCCTTGCGCGCGTGCTGAATGAGGGGACAATCTGTGCAGATTCGAAAATTGAATTAGTGGAAAAGCATCCTGCACGTATATCGGTTTTGCATTGCAACGAAGTGTACTTTAAAAACAAAGATGCACTCGCGATGAAACGTATACTAGCA
The DNA here is from genome assembly GCF_044761885.1 of Lysinibacillus sp. NPDC097231. Lineage (NCBI taxonomy): Bacteria > Bacillati > Bacillota > Bacilli > Caryophanales > Bacillaceae > Lysinibacillus > Lysinibacillus sp. NPDC097231. The sequence continues at coordinate 79,486 of NZ_JBIWDH010000019.1, forward strand.
GTTGATGTTTTAGCTGAAGATTGGAAACAAAAATTAGAAAAAAGAATTCAGCTCTTACAAAGTAAAATTGAGAAATAAAGCAAATGTAAAACAAGGGCTCTGCTATAATTATAGTGACGCCATGATTTTTGATCAGATAAGGTCCCGTATGAAGTATTAGAAAAAAGAACGATATATTAATTAAGATCCTCTAGTTCTAGGGGATTTTTTATTTTATACCTATCGATAAAATGTTCAGCCCCAGCCTATTGATGCGATGATTTATTAGAATGTGAACATTAAATAAGTATTTTACACGAACTTTCGTATTTTTTTTATTAGAAATGTTCGGAAATGGGGTTGAAATCTAAAAAATGAAATGATATATTACGATTGTAAATTAAATAAGTCGTCGTATAATGTCGGGGATAAGGCCCGTGAGTTTCTACCAAGTTACCGTAAATAACTTGACTACGATTTTAGTTATATATACCAATGTATAGACACTAAGAAATTTCACACAATAATCGTGATGAAATGTATCGTAGACATGCGACTAGTAGAGTAGTCAGCGTGTCTTTTTTGTTTACGATATTGAGGACGACCATACGGAGGATTTCTTTAAAATGAAAAAGTATTTCATGTTTGATGAATTAGGAACGAATTATCGCCGCGAAATTCTTGGTGGTTTCACAACGTTCTTAGCAATGGCTTACATTTTAGTAGTAAACCCAGTAACATTATCATTAGCAAATGTAAAGGATTTACCAGATGCTTTACGTATGGATTATGGAGCAGTATTTGTTGCGACTGCTGTATCAGCAGCAATTGGTTCTTTTATTATGGGATTCTTGGCAAAGTATCCCCTCGCTTTAGCACCTGGTTTAGGGCTTAATGCATTTTTTGCTTATACAGTAGTATTAGTAAACGGTAGTCCATGGCAACATGCTCTAGCAGCAGTATTTATTTCAGGTGTATTCTTCTTATTATTAACATTAACAGGTTTACGTGAAAAATTAATTAATGCCATTCCTATGGAATTAAAATTAGCGGTAGGTGCTGGTATTGGCTTATTCATTGCTTTTATTGGGATGCAAAATGCAGGCATTATTGTTAATAATGATGCTACCTTGGTGGGTATAGGTAATTTACGTGAACCACAAGTATTACTGGCGATTTTTGGTATTATCGTGACAGTAATTTTGATGGTGCGTGGCATTAAAGGCGGCGTATTCTATGGTATGGTGATTACATCAATCGTTGGTATGATTACAGGACTTGTGGGCTTGCCTGAAAAAGTTGTATCAGCTCCACCTAGTATTTCACCAACATTTGGTGCTTTATTCAGTGCTTTTTCTGACCCAAGCTTCTATACTTTATCAATGCTGTCAGTAATTTTAACTTTCCTATTTGTTGACTTCTTTGATAACGCTGGGACATTAATGGCAGTAGCTAACCAAGCAGGATTAGTTAAGGATAATCGTTTACCACGTGCTGGTAAAGCTTTAGTTTCTGATTCAATTGCAACGATTATAGGTTCAATTTTTGGTACATCTACTATTACATCTTATGTAGAATCTTCTTCTGGTGTAGCAGCTGGTGCACGTTCTGGTTTCGCTTCGATTGTAACGGGATGTTTATTCTTATTAGCACTTTTCTTCTCGCCGTTGTTAGGAGTTATCACTACAGCTGTTACTGCTCCAGCCTTGATTATAGTGGGAGTTTTAATGGTAGCTTCTTTAGGGCAAATTGCTTGGAATCGTTTTGAAATCGCAGTACCTTCATTCTTAACGATGGTTATGATGCCATTAACATACTCAATTGCAACTGGTATCGCAGTAGGTTTCATTTTCTATCCATTAACAATGATTATTAAAGGAAAAGCAAAAGAAGTAAATCCAATTATGTATGTCTTCGCGGTAATCTTCTTATTGTATCTAGCAACATTATAAAGAAAAGCTGCTCTCAATTCTCGGTTTCAACGATATTTGAGAGCAGCTTTTTGTTTTAAAAATAATTTAATTACTTTTCTTTTCTGAAACATTATATAGGAAGGGATTAGTTTTTTTAAGGGTTCGATTTCACGGAATTATTTTTCTTTTTAAATACAGTTGCGTTACTAGAATATTAGTGATATAGTTTAAAACGTTGTTACGAAAACAACAGTAAATTATAAATAACATAAAGAGTTGACAGAGAGTTAACATTATGTTAAATTATAAAAAGTTACTTAATATGAACCTTGAAAACTGAACAAGCAAAACGTAATCAATAAAGTTTTTAGTAGCTGACCTCGTTAGTGAACAAAACAAATTTTGGACATCATAAAGATGCCAGCAAAACAATTTGAGCTAATCAAATTTCTTTTATGGAGAGTTTGATCCT
>NZ_JBIWDH010000020.1:0-80825 GCF_044761885.1 Lysinibacillus sp. NPDC097231
CACGGACACCCTTGCTCTTGGCTAACCTCTACTTCTGTCTTCGGGGTTCGGGACTTGCACCCTATAGTTCATACGCATGCCGGGCGCACATAAAAGAAACTGTTGAAAATTCAACAGTTTGTGTCTACTACCCCGCTTATACGGTATGTACAGCATTACCCGATAACTAAAAAGATAAAATAATTTTGTTGATAGTCTAAAAAAGGTATTCGTTGTTGAACGAATACCTTTTCATGTTGTTGAAAAACTATTATGTCAATGAAATTAAAGTGACTTATTAAATAATTTGTATGACTTTTCGGCAAAAAGAGAGGTTGATTTCCGTTCCGACTGGGCGCTTTCCTGGGGGCGTCCGATGAGCCGCTTCACTCGCGTTGCTCGCTCCAGGGTCTCATCTGTGACGCTAATCCCCCAAGGAGTCGCCAGTCTCCACTCCAATCAACTACTTCACATAGCGTGTACCTTTTTGCATTGTGTTAATTTATAGTAATAAATTGATAGCTCACAATAAATGTTTTATGTACAAAAGGAAACGTTAGAAGCAAATGTTTTCTGTGCGAAAGCGAAGCGACAGCAACAACAAATGCTTTTAAATACTAAAACATAGCATAGTAACAACAGATGTATAATCACATCATTTTTAATTCTATACCGTCCATTTATGGTGAATAGGTAAAGTTCATTTTTGACATACATTAAATTTATAGAAGATCTACGTTATCATTGATTGGAGTGGAAGGCTACTCGACTCCCGTGGGAAAGCGAGACAGGCGAGACCCTGCACGGAGCGTAGCGGAGGAAGCGGCTCGGCGCTCGCCCACAGGAAAGCGAGTAGCCTGGAACGGAAATCACCTCATTTAAGGTGCCTAATATTCACTAAGATTTCCTTGACTATTTTATTTTTCAACACTATGAAAAGGTATTCGTTGTTGAACGAATACCTTTTTACTTAGGAGTTATTTGGATAAAAATTTTACAAAACTTAACATTTTTAACAAGCAGACGATATAATAAGTGAAAATAACATATTTTTGAAATGAAAGGAGAATACAAATGAAGTTAAATTTTTCCGTATCACCAATGAATTTTGCATCCATCAGTAATATTCAACAAACGGTGAAATTTGCCCAAATGAAAGAGCAGGTCGATTCACCACGTTACCCGAATCCATATGAGAACGACCCAAGGAATATTACAAATAAAGACTACAAAAAAATAGTGCCTGTTTCGGATAAAGTGAAACAAGAATTGATGAATGATTTAAAAGAGTCTTTTGAAAAACGTGGAGGCATGTCAGGCGTAAATCCGAAATCTCCAATGATTATTAATAAATACTTAGAAACACTCCCAGCAACAGAGCGTTCTTCTGCTGCCTATACATTAGGGCAATTTAAAATAAATACTGCTGACCGCATTGCTACATTTATTAAAGAAAAAGACTCTACATGGGATTGGGGCAAACCAGTAAAACCTGAAATTCTAGCAGAAGCTTTTAAAAGTCAAAAAATTGATTTTAAAGCATAGTTTATCAAACAATTTTGGGGGTAAAGTAATGAGAAAACACATTTTATTTTTATTGACAGCATCTACAATGCTATTGACAGTTCCCACACCTAGCTTTGCAGCAGAATCAGCACCTCAAATTTCTGAAATAGAGGCTATAGATTCATCTTTAGTACCTTATGCTTCCAATTATTTTTCAGGTAGTACTGGTACGATGAATTCATTAAATGGACAAGAATCAACAGCTTTTAATATCTCTTCAGGTTCAGTACCATCAAATGCAAAAGTGAGTAGTGTAACACTAAATGTGACTGTAAGTAGTGGAAGCGCTCCATTCTACCTACAGGTAAAACATCCAAATGGTGATATAGCACAGGAGTATATTACAGGAAGTGGTAGCAAGTCTGTAACACTTCCTCAATTCAATGATACTGACCCTACTGGTACTTGGAAAGTATCTATTATTTCAACAGGTGTAGTATCGACAGCAACAGCTCGAATGACTGTCAATTACACATATTAAGAAAATAAAACAAAATTATTACTATCCAATATAATCCTAATAGAGCTATCCCAATAGTTAATTAACAAAAAATGACAAAAGGTATTAAGAGTGAACTTCTTGATGTCTTGTCGACAGTCTGGAGGCTGGGGCAAAGGTGTTTCAGCCAACAAAAATACCGAACTATCCAATGAAACGCTCATGAAGTGTTTCGGGATAGTTCGGTTTTTCTAATTATCGTGTTTTATTAATTTAGAGATTATTCGGCTTTATGAAGGAACCAATTAATTATGTCCCAGCCTCTTTAAATCTATCCCGCATAAACCCAGTAATTTATCTGTACCGAAAGCAAAGCGTCAAATAATAAGACTCCCACTTCAAGATGAAGTGAAGCAAAAAATATAAGTGGGAGATCAACTGTAAAAGCCCGATTGAGGCCAACACGATGTTGGTCACACAAGCGTTTCCGCAGGATGATGAGTACATAGCTTGTGTTCATCTACAGCAATCAGTGGATGATGAGGAAAACCCCAACTAATTGAAGTTTCATTTAGGACCCATATGGAAATGCTTAAACGGATATAGTGTTGCTTTAGCTTCACCATAGATAGCATCTTTCGCGATTAAACCATAATGGCGGCTATCGTAACTTTTCAGACGGTTGTCACCAAGTACAAAATACATACCTTCAGGCACTTTTTTCTCTTTGACTAATTGCTCTAAAGTGAAGTTTTCTGTAATGCGTAATTGATTTGGATCTTCTGTTTGACGATTTACATAATCTTCTTTATAAGCTTTGCCATTGACATACAAAACATCGTCCTTCATTTCAACTGTATCACCTGGTAGGCCGATTACTCGTTTAATATATAATTCATCCTCTGTTGGTGATTGAAAGACAATTTGATCAAAGCGTTCAATTTTACTCATTTTACTGACAATAATAATATCCTTATCATGATAAGTTGGGTACATAGAAGCCCCTTGCACTTTAATCGGTGCAAACAAAAATTGCTTACAGCCTAATACAACGATAACCGTAATAACAATAATTTTAAGATAGGATAGTATTTCTTTTTTTAAACTTGTTTTCTCTTCTTGCATACACATTCCCCGATACTGTTTTTTTATCCCGCATTAATAGGCATTAGTGAGAGATCAACTGCCCATAAACGCCCAATTGGTTCAACTAACAATTTATAGTATAACATTTCATACAGTGTATTGACGAATTAATCACACAAATTGTTTCAAGAACACAAAAAATAGACAAAGCTATTTAATAACTTTGCCTAGACGAACTCAATTTTATTGTTTTTCGATTATGAATGGTTATTTAGCGTAGCAGAGTGATGCTGCTCATTCACTAAATCTACTGCTAAGACAATACCTACAGGTAATGCTACTGCTAATAAAATTGTGCCAATAATCATCACAATCACTCCCTCAACCATTTCTAAAACGATTATACACCAAATTTTCTGATATTTCAAATAAAGTTCGAATTAATAAAGATAAAAAAATCATTCAACTAGGCATGCACCCTACCTGAATGATTTTTTTATTTTTTTACATAAAAATTTTTAAACACAATAATTGTAAGTGTCGCATAACTGACCTGACTGGATTTTTTGGTGTTTTACGTTTAGGTACATAGCTTTGCATGCAATTATTGAGAGCTGTATACCTAAGCACCTGGGTCCTCCCATTCATTCATCTCCCTCCCTTCATAGCCAACAGATTTACAGCTACTATACTCAAATAGTTACATTCAACCTCCTTCCAATTTATTTCAAACTTTCTTGTAATTCGGATTGAATTTTTTGTAGTTCTGTCTCATTAGGAATGTAGTACCATATATGGTCAATTCTTTTACCATCGCCCTCTTTAAATGACAGTTGATCAATATTATGATCCATTTTTTTATAAATACTTTGCAGCTGGATTAAATCCTTCATCGTAAAATTCATACGGACATTATCACCTACTACATCCAGCAAATCTGTCGCCTTCAATAAGATAGACGGAGTTTTCGAAGCTTTATTCATAACCGCCTCAATAATTTGTCGTTGGCGAATTTGACGACCAAAATCACCCCGTGGATCCTCATAACGAATACGTGAAAAAATCAGCGCCTCGTCGCCGCTTAAAGTTATCTCACCCTTTGGAAACTTGTAGGAGTCATAGGTTAAATCCATGTCATTATCAATAGTTACACCACCAATGGTATCGATAATTTGTAGAAAGCCCTCCATATTAATAAACACATAATAATCGATTGGAATATCTAAGAAATGCTTCACCGTATCCACCGCCATAGGGACGCCTCCAAATGCATAGGCATGATTAATTTTATCGACGGAGTCATGACCTATAATCTCTGTACGAGTATCTCGGGGTATACTAAGCATCTTCATCGTTTGTTTTTCTGGATTAACCGTTATGACAATCATCGTGTCTGAACGTCCACTATCGTCTTTACGCTCATCCACTCCCAGCATTAACACAGAAAACGGATCTTTTTTTGTAACTATTTTTTGCTCAATATCCGCATTTTCTGTCGTTTCAATTAATGGTGTATTTATTTTATTCATCGTTTTCTGGATTGTATAATAAGCATTACCTATAAAAATTAAAAAAATTACTGATAAGCTACCTACTATCCAAAGCCAAATTTTCTTCTTGCTGTTTTTTTCCTTAGTTCGTTTCATGTTTTTTTCCATACATAAGTCCTTTCGTACTCACCAAATTTACCCCTCTTTTTGACGTTTTAAGTTGGAAAAAAGTCTACATAATCTATTTTATGCATATTGAACGAAAAAAAGACGTACACTAGTATTTACTAAATGTACGTCAAACTATTCCTTAATACAGCAAATGTTCGAGACAGATATTACAGGATCTTGAGCATTTTTGTAGAGTTCCTAAGTATTAAGGCTATATACCAAAGCAAACCACCACGTTTACTTTTCTGTTTACAAAACAAAAGCCGTTTTACCCTGTAATATTAAAAACAAGTAAATGTACATGATAGTTTATTACATCATAACTTGTTTAAAATGTTGCATATATTATAAAAATGTACATTACTAAATTCAATTTTAGTGGTGTACGTTTTTTATTTTGCTTTCAATTCTATTGATTTAATAAATGGTTTAATAATTTATACCTGTAATGGAGTATGCGGCAAAAGCTTTCCAGTCGATTTCACGCCAACAGGCATTAACCCTTGAAATATTCGCCATTACAGCAACAACTGCCATGATGGGGACGGCTTGTTTTGGACCAAATGTAAAGACAAGAACAGGCAATAACATGATGGATGACCCTGTCCCTATAACGCCGCTTACAACCCCGGCTATCAATCCTACAAATAATACAAATAATACAAATAAATATCCTCCCAACCACAACACTCCCTAGAATTTTATTAAATTTGTTTCAATAAATCTAATTACCCCTTCCAAACTCAAAACAGCTAAACGATCTTCTACTATAGTACCCGTTAGAAAAATACTCAAATAACTATACAAATAATTCCTGCAATCAAAGGTAGTACATCATTTAATCTACATTTTTTGTGTTAAAAAACTTTATAATTTTAACTCGAGCCAATAAAGTTTACAATACCATATTCAAATAACCAGCTCCGTTAGCACAATAAGGAAAAGAGCTGTCTAAAACAGCTCAATCAGCTTCAGGTAAAGCCTCCGTTAGTTTAAGTGCGATTCTTTCTTTTTGTACTTCAAAACAGAACCCGTTACGCTCATGGCGAATGTATTCGAAATGAGAATTTTATCGAAGTAAAAAAGTAAACTGCCCTGTTCAATAAAAAAAAGAGGCTGGGACAAAAAGAAAAATGTTAGACCGATTTTATTTCGACCTAACATTTTTTTGATTTAGGAAGGAACACTCTACTCATTGAAGCGAAAAAGTTATTATCTATTTTCGCTATTTTTTAAAATAATCGAGTTCTGTCCCAGCCTCAGTGATCTTCAAGTAAAGCACCCCGTTAGTTGAATAGGGTAGAAAGCTTTATAATGAATTACTTTTGAATATTTTTTACTGAAACCCCTTCTGTTGTTACAAGAAAGGTTAATGTAATAGGACCCTCAGGTGGATTAAAAGGACCTGTATACGTATCATATTTTACTTTCACTGTAAAATCATACTGAGAATATCCACCAGTTAATCGTTTAATTTCTAATATTTCTGCATCCCAAAGTGCATAACTACGACTTGGATATTCCTTATTAATTACTTTCCTTGCATACGGGTCTAATAACACCAATAATACATCATAAAAATCGGAATGTATTTCTTCAGCACTGACATTCTCTGCTATCTGTGGTCATTTCCAAGTTAAAACAGATGTTAAACTAATTAATAACAATAAAAATATTACTGATATCTTTTTCATCTAATCACCTACCTTTTTAAAAGGTAGTATTTGCTTTAGGTAAAGCAATATTCTTGTTCAACTGCTTCGTTAGTCAATAAGAGAAAAGAGCTGCATACGCAACTCAACGATCTTCAAGTAAAGCCCCCGTTACTTTAAGTACAATATTTCACAATCTTTCTTTTGGAATAAGAAAAAGGCCCCCTTCATCTTGAAAATTTGCACCCATAGGCTAAATAATTAAATAAATTCTTTAAATACGCTTTTTTTAATTTCGTTCTATTCTGTATAAATAATACTAAAGTAAACATCATCTCTACTTAACCCTGATGAATCAATATAATTTGCTCTAAATATACCTTCTTCAGTAGCTCCCAACTTTTTAATTGCATTTTGTGAACGAGTGTTTTCTATATCTGCACTAAACTGTACTCTTCTAAAATTCATAACTTCAAATGCGTATTTCAATAGTTCATTCATATTTACAAGCTATATTTAATCCAGTTCCTCTAAAATGTTTGCCATACCAAGTCCACCCAATTTCTAAACGCTTATTGTCAAATTGGATATGACCATATCTTGTTAATCCAGCAATTTCATTTGTCCTCTTATCAATCACTAAAAAAGGATATGAATTACCTAATCTTCTTTGATTAACTGTATCATCTATGTACTTTTTTAAATCCTCATCATTTTTACATTCTACTGAAAAATATAGGTCTTCGTCATAAATGATCTGTTTTAATTGGTCTTTGCATGCTTCTTCAAATGGCACTAATTTTACTCGATGATTTTCTAATATTATTTGTTGTTCGTAAAATTTCCCCTTCATTTTGAATTCCCCTTCTTCTTCTCTTCTAATTTTAATTTTACCATAAAAATCCAATATCATTATTAAACTATCCTGCCCCGTTAGTAAAAGAAGCGATTGCTATAATTGAACTATTATTACCTTATACCGCTAATTTAAGAAGAAAAAAAGCTACCTATGCAACTCAATGATCTTCAAGTAAAGCACCCCGTTAGCCATCCATGTCGTGTACAATTAACACTACACCACAGAAAATGAAAGATGATTACGTTCTTTAATGGGAGTTGAAGAAGAAAATTTCGATCAATGTAGTTCTAATCCCAATAATTAAAGATTATCTCTCCAATTCTTTCAGGCCCCAATAAGCTATTTGTTCCAATTCATCACTATTCAATTCATTGTCATTATGTACAATACTGTTGCTTTGAAATAAAGTTTAATCAAAATGGATTCTTATCCAGCAGGTTTAAGCTTTGATTTTATAAAAAAGTTTAACTATTTTCTATTTGTCTGCACTAACAGTCGTGCCATATTTGTTGAAAACATTGCAAAGCAAGCCCCTTATAATGTTAATTCTTCACTCCCACCAATGCTTCATTTCACTGAATCCAACGTCCCATAGTTTAGCTTTCCCGGAAACGACAATCGTAATTTCGTTTACCTTAACAAAAAATGGTAAGATTAAATGTTCTGCCCCATTATTATATTGGTCATTGTACTGAGCTCTTACTTTTCCATCTGCCAGTATAGTGACTTCTCCCTTGAAATCACCATTGTCTGGAATGCCAAAATAAGAATAGAGTGTTATATCTTTCTTGTTCCCTAAGACGTAAGTGTATGATTTGCTTTTATCCCCTTCACTGTTATACACGTTCATTTTAGGTTCTATTTTCTTGCCTGCTACAGTGAAACTTGGAAGATTCTCAGCCATAGGCATGGTTCCATTCATTTCTTTCACATCGTGTAATGCTTGAATAGGGCTTTCTCTTGTCGCTACAACATAATTGATAGTTTCTGAGACCACGATTACCCCAACTAGAAGAACACCAATAGATAGAGCCGAAGCAATAAGTTTTTTGCAAGAAATTTTTGAAGAAAATCCAACCCTATAGGCGATAAAACCTATCGCTGCACCTAGTGTATTGGATATAACATCATCTACATCAAAGCTGCCAAGATAAGTTAAAGCCTGCAGCGATTCCAGACCGAGAATCGTCAAGACAAACAAGGATATGAACTTCCCAAAACTGGAACGATACAACAAAGGAATTACTACTCCAAAAGGGATAAAAGCAGCAATGTTTCCAAATTGGAATAACCATGAAAAAGTTGGTTCTGGAAATCGAAGAGGAACTTTTTCAGGAACAAGCATAAATGTATATCCATAATCGCTGGTTGAATGATCTACTCTATTAAAAGCAAAGAACAAAAAATATAAAATTAAAATTGTATATAAAATGGTGCCTGCAATAATGAATTTCCGTAATTTCACTTCCATAATCTCTCCTTAATTTCGGCATAATTTACAATAAATCTTATCATACTAAAATATCAATTTTCGTTTTATTGTAAACTTAATATCCCAGCTAACGCTAATCCCAATATTTTTGTTGATTTCATAATATTTTTCCTCCTGTAATTGCAAGTTTAAATTTGTTTTACTTCCTTGCTATAACTGAAGTATAGTAGATAAATCTTAAGAATCTCTTATTATAGCTCTTAAGAAAATATAAATATTATTAGTATCAAAAATGAGATAGCGAGTCATTAAGCTTATGTGCATTGTTAAGTACCACAGAACAGCTTTCAGGTTGGTATTCAGAGCAAATACACACCTTCCACAAAAGAAGTGGTGTCGCAGTTGAGCGTGGCATAACGAAGTGCTGTGCTAATAGAGTGCTTGCTACAAGCTTTATGAGCAACGATAGCAACCGTAGCACTTCTTATAAGCATATAACGAGCTATTGAGGGCTGATAGTGGAGCTGAGGAATCATTGACACATGTTGTCTGATTGGAGCAACAGAGCCATGTGGAAGCTACAAGAGTGATTGAGGAAGCATAACAAAAGGACTTGCATATATGAAGATTAATCATAAACGCAAGTCCTGTTCTTATTAATCTAAAGTACCCGTTAATTGAAGAAATTATCTAATTAAAAATCTTTATTCCATTCATCATCTAAAATGACACCTCTTTCATCGATATAACTCATAGCAAATGAACCGTGTTGTAATTTATCCTCGCTTTTTAGAAAAGCTATGAATTCATTTAAGATTTGTTCGTCATCTTCACTCTTTTTGCGAGTGACTATAATACGAATAATCGGTGCAACATCAAACTCTTTATAACCTTTAGGATTAAGAGGGTCGATACCTAATTCTTGCCCGATAATATCATTGGTAAAGGAAACGAAGAAATCAGTTGTTTCTCCAAAATTCTTTTTAATAAAAGGACGTATTTCACTTTCTAAGTCATTTGCCCATTTATCCGCAATGTAAGTGTCCACCATTTGATTTGTTTCAGCATCAAAATAAAAAACTATGAAACGGCTTTTTTTATCTATTCGTTTTTATCTTGTATTCCTTGCACTAATTTTTCTTGAATCAGCAAATATTGCGCAATTTCTTCATCATTCAATGTTTCAAAAAGCTGCATAAAAACCTCTTGTCCAATTGATTGAGCTTTTATTAAAGCTTTTTCACCCTCATTCGTAATTTGTAAGCGAATTGTTCGACGGTCAGATGGATCATACAGTCTTTCTGCTAACTCAAGCTTTACTAATTTTTCAGCAATACTCGTCATTGCACCTTTTGTATAACCAATAGTTTCGGCTAACACGGCTTGCTTTTGCGGACCTTTCAAGTGTAACTCATTTAATACTAATATCGGTGAAATACCTAATGGATAGGGGAAAGCTTTCGTAAAACGAATGATATTGGCATTATTCACCTGTTCAATCATATGAATGAGTTTAAAAATATTTGTCTGTTTCAAAAAAATCCTCCTCGAACACCCGAGAAATTAGTGAAGCATTATTGAACCCCCGTCTACCATAATAGTTTGACCAGTGATATATTGAGAATCAGCCGAAGCTAAGAAAACAGCTACACGTCCAATATCTTCTTCAATATCACCAAAGCGACCTAATGGGATTTTATTTTTAACCGCTTCATAATACTCAGGCTGTGCTTTTGCCCACGCTTGTACACCTGGTGTATTGGCAAGCGGACTAATGATATTTACATTAATACCAAAACGTCCCCATTCATTTGCTGCAACGCGTGAAATACCACGAATTGCTTCTTTAGCGGCTGCATATGCCGCTTGTGTTTCATGCCCCTGTAGGCCTGCACCAGATGCAAAGTTAATAACATTTCCTTTTGTTTCTTTTAAATATGGTAATGCGGCTTGCATTAAATAAAACGTTGGATAAAATCCAGTGCCTAATGATAAATCAAGATCAGCCTGTGTTGTTTCTTCTATTGTTACTTGTTTAGATACGTGAGCGTTATTAACTAGCACATCTAGTTTACCGTATTTTTCTACAACTGTATCGATAATTTTTGGCAAATTATCACGATCCATTAAATTTGCTTGTAAAAACATTGACTTTGGAGAAATCTGTTGTAGTTCTTTTTCTGTAGCTTTCCCCATCTCTTCATTCAGGTCAACAATTGTGACGATAGCTCCTTCTTTCACTATCGCTTTAGCCATTCCGCTACCAATACCACCAGCACCGCCAGTAATAATTTACGATTTTATCTTGCAATTTACTCATAGATAAGCATCTCCTTATCGTTAATTCGTAATTAGTTTAACATTAAACTAATTACAACTAAACTAAATTACTCATCATTCAATTGCGTCGATAACCAGATAGCTGCAGTTATTGGCTTGTGTCGAAAATGCTAAAAATATACCATTCTCTACTTTATATAGGTACAAGGTGGATAGTTAACTTGTTTAACAGATTCAAAATGTAAATCATTCAGATTCCATTTTCAAAGCCCACCAATCGCCAATTACCATTTTTACACGTTTATTCTACACAATCATTAGGCTTTTTTCATTGAAATACTTTTTTATTTTACAAAGAATAACGTGTCAACTTTTTATTCTACAAGAATAGACTGTAATAGCTAGCTAAATCACTTTCGAGAAAGGAGTTGGTTACAATAGGTGCTAAATGGATAAAAATTTCAGTCTTGTACCTCGTGATTGTTTTGGCTTTTGGACTCTTTATGCATTATACAGTTGAACTTCAATGGAAAGCGACACATGCTCACATTGGTGTGTTAGGTTGGCTGACAACTGGCTTTATAGGGTTGATTTATTCTATTTATAAAGATGCAGCCGAAACAGGGCTGGCCAAAGCTCAATTTTGGTTTTACAATATTGGATTACCGTTCCTCTTAGTTGGTATGATGATGGTTTATATAGATGTACCACGCTGGTTATTTGAGCTCTTTGTATCTGGTGGCGGTATTGCTGTAGCATTTTCAGTACTATTATTTTTAGTCAATGTCTTTAAACATGTAAGAAGTTCATCTTAAATAGAAAGCCCCACTTTACTCTGTAAAATTAAAGACAAGTGAATGTATTATAAAAGTAATATCAAGAGGTTGTCTTTAATGTCGCACATTACATTGAATGATTAGTACATCACTTATATATAGTGGTGTACTTTTACTGTACAAAAGAATGCTTAAAGTCCATTAAAGTATAAATGTCAAAATAACAATGTATATATACAAGTGTGTGAATAATTACAACTTAACATGGAGCCTCTACTCGCATGATTCGGTAGCCAAAACCCAGCTATATCAAGGGCTGGCTAACCAGTTAAGGCTATCATGCTCGCCACTCCATGTAAAGGTGTATTATACAAAGGAAATCAAAAATGTACTTGGTTAAACAAGCGTTTTTGTACATATTTATTTCGACGTTTAAAATTAAAGTTAATGAGGATATTAAACATTACTTTAAAGCTATTCCAAAAGGTCGTGACAAAGAAGAACCGTATTTCATCACTACTGAAACTATGAAGATTCTTGCTAAGGTCCGCAAAATGCTGCTTGAACATTATAATGGTGTGACAATACCAAGTGTTAAATATGGCAAAAAGAGTCGGATTCATCTATTTAAAGAACCCAAGCCTTATTTCTTTCAGTATCATAATAGTGCATTAGATCATAAAGCCATTGCATCCCGCCTGCGTTTTTTATTACACGGACTTATTTTTGAGACTCAAAAAGGAAAAACAGTTATAGTGAATACACACTTATTGCGGCACGCTTTTGCCACCGAAGCTGTCCAACGGCACAACGAACCAACCGATATAGTAGCAAAAACATTACATCAACTAGATTTAAATATAACGGGCTATTACTCGGAACCAACACAGAGCCAAGTAACTCAACAAGTTAGTGAATATCACGATATTATTATGGATTATATAGATATAGATGAAGCTGTATTGCGTAGTCCCAAAGAGCTTCAACAGGAATTCAGAGAATATAAAGAAAATGTGGGCGTTCTAAATAATGTAATTGTTGGAGTTTGTGTAACCAATATGGTGTGTCCTACTAAAATGGCCTGTTTAGGTTGCCAAGCTAAAATCCCCCGAAAAGAAACACGAGTTGGAGGAGGTTATCGAATTATCGAGAGATATGAAGAAGCGATTTAGTGCAATGAATTTGCCAATCTGAATCCAAATTAGGAGGAAAAATTTAAAGAGGTAGCCAACTCAGTAAAATAAAAATTCTAAAAGTGAGCAGCCAGTAATTTATACAGTATTTTTTATATTGCATTTGATGATATAGCCCAAAAATTGTGAATACAACAATGTATAAATTACTGTATATAATAACTAGTGATTCAAACGAAAAGGCAGTAATGACAAGGGTGGCCCTTTATCTAGTAGGTTTTACATTCTTCGGTACATTTTCGGAAACATCTGCTAGTGTTTTAGGTGCTATGGCAAAGGCTAGTATTGAAGGGGGTTCAGGTAATGTGGATGACTTCATTGCAAAAGGTAATAGTAGCTTTTAGATAAGCAATAGATTGACATTCAATATCTTTCTAAAAGAAAAAGTGGATCCCATTTAACGGATCCACCTTTCTTTTTCCTTTAGGAATTAGCTCCTGCTATAACCCAGATAGAAATGTTAACAGAAATAATAATTAGCAGAAGTGTGAAAATTAGATACTTATCATCTTTTTTCTTCTCTTTTTTAAAGAATAAAATTATTAAATTCAACACAATTCCAAGACCGCCAAGTATTTTTGCAAGTAGGAACACAGACACCTTTTTTCTCTCCTTTAATTACTAACTTTTTAACATTGTGAACCTGTCCAGATAGGCGTATCAAAAGACCATCTTATATAAATTCCACATCCATTTGCACTAGCAAATGTTAACGCACCCGCTCCAATACCAAGTAAGCCGGCAGCAATTCCCACAGCAATCCCCGCAGGAGGGTTTATAGCCACAGTTATTACAGCTGCAATTGTTACCATCCCTGCTGCAATTGTCAATAAACCTATAATTTTAGTAGTAATACAACTATCGAAGTACGTATCATAACCATAAAAACGATCTTCGTACTTATTTGTTCCTCCACAAGAAGCAGCATAAGTAGAGATACCATTAACTGCTTCTTTTATTAATCTTTTCTATATCACTTTTTGTTGAATTTATGAGTTCCTTAGAAACTCCCTTTTTTTCAGATTCTATTTCATCAAATTGAATTTGATTTCCAACGAAACTTAATAAGGGTGAAATTTCCAGAACGTCTTTGGTTATTTTATTATATTCTTTAATTTTTTCTTTTGCTTCTTTTATCTTATCGGATGAAATACCATTATCAATTGCTTTTTGCTGATTTAAAACAAGAAATTCCCCATCCACTCCAACGGCTCCAACGAATATTTCATCTAATTGGAGAACTTGTACCAATGCACTTGAGTATTCATAATTAACTTTATTGCTTTCTGCAAAAACATTTCCCACCATACTAAAAATTAAGACTAATGATACGAAAGAGGTAAATAATTTTTTCATTGATTTCTTCCTTTCTTTAGCGATTTTAATTAAAAAAGGCTGTGTCTTATTTTGCAGTATATTTATGTAGGGTCTAGGAGTTTATGGACTTCTGTGTAAATGAAATATATTCCATTTACACAATAAATCATAACAAATATTGGTATAATATACACTGTTTTAAAGAAAACAGTCTTTTGTATCTATAAATCCATAATATTAATAAGTACAAAGGTTCGTGTTTTAAATTATAATCTGACGTATAAGCAAAAAGAGAATAGTAAGAATGTCAAACCTACCCTCAATAATGATAATGAAATGGATTATCGTAAAGTAAAACCAAATCGAAATGTTGATAATGCACAAAGAAAATACATGAAGTTATCGAAAAGGAACTGATGCAACGGTTGATCCTTGCTGTACAAAAAGGATAGATGAATACAGGTATTTTAATCCTGTTCATCTATCCTCTCTTTTGCCTTATAAAATGTGTGACATTTTATTTGCTTACTTAATTGTAAATGATTTTAAACATTTTCTTGACTTTTAATAATTTTTTATAAAGCGGGGCTTCTTTCATACTATTCAATTGAATTAGAAACATCTATTAATCATCTTGGAGACAACCATTCAAATGATTATTGTTGCAATGAATTAGCCTGCATTTGATACATCTTCTCGTAAATACCGCCCTCTTCTAATAGCTCATCGTGTGTACCACGCTCTACAATCTTACCTTGATCTAATACAAGAATACGATCTGCATTTTTAATAGTGGAAAGTCGGTGAGCGATGATGAATGTTGTACGACCTTTTTTCAGCACATCCATCGCATGCTGAATAATCTCCTCTGTTTCCGTATCAATATTCGAAGTAGCTTCATCTAATATTAAAATAGCAGGGTCAAAGGCAAGAGCACGCGCAAAGGAAATTAGCTGGCGCTGCCCAGATGACAATGTGCTACCCTTCTCAATAACCGGCTCATCATAGCCATTTGGCAAGTTCGCTAATACACGCTCCCCACCAACCGCCTTTAATGAATCTTCTATCTTTTCGCGTGAAATTTTAGGATTATTTAGACTAACATTTGAAGCAATGGTTCCTGTAAATAAGTATGGGTCCTGAAGAACAATACCCATATGTTCACGCATTGTTTGACGCGGAACCGACGTAATATCAACCCCGTCAATCGTAATTTTACCTCTAGATGGATCATAGAAGCGGAACAATAAGTTCATAATGGAACTTTTCCCAGACCCTGTATGACCTACTAAGGCAATTGTTTCACCTTGGTGTGCTTCAAATGATAGATTTTTCAATACATATTCATCATTTTTATAGGCAAAGGAAACATCTTCGAACACCACATTTCCTTTATATCTAGGTAAACTTTTTTCAGATACTGGCTCTCCATTAGTATCTAACACCTCAAAGACACGCTTTCCTGCAACAAGCGAGCGCTCAAGCTGTGAAAATTGATTGACGATATTTGTTATTGGATTAAATAATTTTGTTAAATAATCGACAAAGGCATATAATGTCCCCGCAGAAATAACTTCCGTTGCTGTAAATGACTGCGTACCAAAGTAAAAAATAAAGATAGTAAACATAGTCAGTCTTAATGTATTAACAAGGTTAAAGGAAGTTGCAGAATCAAGGAAAAGAAGCTTGCGTTCATAGGCATAATGCTCATTATTCATATCATCAAATTCCTTCGTCATTTGCTGCTCACGACGGAATGCTTGAATAATCGTCATCCCTTGAATCGATTCATTAATCATTGCGTTAATATCGGCAATTTTTGTTCTGATAACATCATTATATTTCGAAGCAACTTTACGGTATAAAATCATCCATAAATAAACGACTGGAACCATAGTCAATGCCAGGAATGCCATTTTCCAGTTTAAAATGAAAAGTGCGATATATACGCCCACAATAGAAATAAAGCTCGTAGCGAAGTTGGACAGTACCTGAACATATAAATTACGAACAGCCTCGGTATCATTCGTTACACGGGCTACAATTTTCCCTGCTGGTAAATTATCGAAGTATTGAATTGGCAATGTTTGAATATGGCCAAATACATCCTTACGTAATTTTTGTACAACACGGTTGGCACCCATTTGTAAATAAATATACATAAAATATCGTAAAACAGCTGTAGCTATCGCTAAAAGTAAATATACAAGTAATAGCCAAGTGATTGGTTTTAATTCAATGCGGCCAATTGTCATGTAATTATCAATGATGTGCTTCGCAATAAACGGCCCAACAAGCTCCGTAAAAACGGCGATTGTTAAGAAAAATAATCCAAGTAGTATCGGTTTTTTAAAATACATTGCATAGCGTGTTAAACGTTGACTCGTACTCATGAGGCACCTCCTTCTAGCTGCTGACGGTCAAATTGCTCTTTATACCATCCTTGTTGTGAAAGAAGCTGCTCATGTGTTCCCTGCTCTACAATTTGGCCTTCATCAAGCACGATAATTAAATCGGCATGCTGAATTCCTGATAAACGATGCGTTGTAATAATCGTCGTTTTATCTTGTCGTTCGCGCTGTATATTTTCAATAATTTTTGCTTCTGTCTTAGCATCTACGGCAGAAAGCGAGTCATCAAGCATTAAAATTTCAGGGTCTTTAATAAGAGCACGTGCTATTGACACGCGTTGCTTTTGTCCACCCGAAAGTGATACACCCTTCTCTCCAACAAGCGTCTCTAGACCCATCGGTAAATTATCTAAATCTTTTTCAAAGTATGCTGCACGAACCGCCTGCTGTAATTCAGCCTGTGTAGCATCTTCTTTCCCAAACAAAATATTTTCACGAATAGTACGTGAGAATAGAACATGATCCTGTGGCACATAGCCAATCCAGTCGAGTAACTGCTCTTTCGTTTGTGCAGTAATATCGACCCCATCAATCGATAGCTGTCCCCCACCGATTGGATACTCGCGTAATAATTGTCGCAGGAAAGTCGTTTTTCCCGCTCCCGTTTTACCAACAATCCCAAGTGTCTGACCTTTCTTCAACGACAACGAAATTTGCTGGAGGTTTTTCACCTGACTCATCGGATATTGGAATGTTAAATCATCAAAGCCAATCGCACTTGGTGTCGCAATCATCTGTGGATTCGTAATATTTTGAACATCCGCTTCATAGTTAAGCGTTTCTTGTACACGATCAAGAGAAGCGTTACCTTGTTGCATCACATTAATAAGTTCTCCAATGGCAAATATTGGCCAGACAGCTAGCCCTAAGTAAACATTGAATGTTACAAGCTGCCCAACTGTCATTGCCTCAGTCGCAACTAAATGGGCACCGTAGCCAAGTGCTACAACATAACTAATTCCAGTACCGATCTTTGTAATCGGTCCAAATAAGGCGTTAATTTTTGCGGTATGCATGTTTTTTTCATACACAACCTCACTCATATCTGCAAAACTTGCCTCATCCTTTTTTTCTTGCACATATGCACGTACAACTCGCACACCTGCAACGGACTCTAAAACACTATCATTCAGCTCTCCGAAAACATCCTGTGCCTTCATATAGCGTTCGTGTACAATTTTCCCTAAATATTGAATAAGGATGGCCATTATCGGTACAGGTAGCATTGCAAAAAATGTAAGCTTCCACGAAATCATAAAACCCATGGCAAAAATAATACAACCCATATAGATTGTGGAATCAATCAGGGTCATAATCCCAAAGCCAGCAGTTAGTGACACTGCGTTTAAATCATTTGTTGCACGAGCCATTAAATCTCCAGTGCGATTTTTTTCATAAAACGTTGGCGTCATACGCAGGAAATGCTGCATGAGGTTCCGACGTAAAATTTTCTCTAGGTTAATAGCCCCTTCAAATAATCTGAATTGCCACACAAAATTAAGGACATATCCACCAAATATGATACAAACGAAAATCAAAATATACTTCGTTAAAAGAGCTGTTGTCATTTCTCCAGCAGTCAAGATATCAATAATTGAACCAAGTAAATACGGTGGAACAACTTCTAAACCACTGGCAACCATTAATAATATAATGGCCACTGTATATTGCTTCCAGTATTTCTTGAAAAACCAACTTAATTTACTTAAAACATCAAACATACATTATAACCTTCTTTCTCCAGTGCTGTTGAGCCTTGCTACCCACTATCTAGAAATTCCTTTTTGAAAATCATCTTTTGTACTGTGTTTCGCATACTACATACACTCCCTTTTTTTGTAATCACTACAACTTTTTTGCAACAAAAAGACACATACCCCAAAAAAGAGCATGTGTCTCTTTATAAAAGGCAAGGTGTAACCCATGCCTTTTATTGCAATATAAAATACAACGTTAGGCATGAACAATGTATGCAGATGTGCTTTGATTTGAAACTGATAAAATTAACATTGTCATGCCCTCCTTCGCTTAATTTGTTATAGTGTTCTTGAAGGTTATCACACTATAGAAATATTTGTCAACTACCATACTGTTATTTTTTTCGTTTTTTAGGAAATAATTAGCGCTTTAAAGCAATGAAATGCTACTTTATGACCTCAAAAGCTAATCGAATAGCAGGCATCGCTGAACCAGGATGATCAGTGGAATAGGTTAATTGCGGAATTAATGTCATATCTGTTTCCTTTTCCTGTTGCTTATAAATCCCAGGATATAAATCTATTAAATGGTATCCTATATCCCCTGTTGCAATCACATCAAACGTTAAATCACCTTGGCTATTAAAAGCACACAAATAACCTGTATAGGCATTATCATACGTTAGATAATAGGCGTTATCAAACTCAGTCCAGCCACCACCTTTAATGGTAATGGTAATTTTTGTACCAACTGGACCTGATTTTGGGGAGAAATCCACGATTGAAGGTAAGATTCGCAAATATGCCTGACCATAGACTTTTCCTTCTACAGCCAAATCTAGACGATGAGGTATACCTCCTAAATCATCAGGCACTTTAAAGTCATGCTTTAAATCCCCTTTTTCATCCGTTTTAACTTTTCCTAATACTGTTGTTTCCTCTCCAAAGCCATTACCACTAACGCGACTTCCTTTCATTGTATTCCAAATAAGCTCTATTTCCGTCTCCTTTGGTAAACCTGAAGATGTCAGTGTCATAGGTTCATCTACAATTCCCTCATTTTTACTTAGCTCAACCTTTACACCTTCTGCTTGTTTTAGTTTTGGCATCTCAGCACCATTAGATGCTGCAACTGGTACTACTTCGACATGATTGGTAATAGTTGGTGCAACACCATCAGTAATTGTAAACATGAAATCTGGTGCTGGTTTGTCTGGATATGGTGACTGTAAATAATTAATATACTGCATACCTAAGTACCCTGTACGAAGACGAATAGCATGTTCACCAACAGATCCAGCCGCACGAATTTTTGCTTCTGCTGTTCCGTTCGTTGAAATTCCAGTAATTAGTCCTGTATATTTATTATCATACGTTAATTGCCAATTACGCATATATGTGCTCCATCCAAGACCCTCCATTTTGATGGTGATTTCTGTACCTACAGGGCCAGATTTAGGCTCCATAACAAAGGATGGATCTACAGTGTAACCAACTTGTCCAATTTTTTTATCTTCCTGCTTAACCCATAATGTAAAATCCCCACCAAAGCCTTCAGGTACAGTAAACTTTCCAGACCATTTCCCTGTCGAATCTGCGGTACCTTGCTGTAAAATGATTTCTTTTTCTGTAAACTTTGGTCCAATGACCGCATACAAATCCTCAATGACATACTCTCCACTTATAGAATTCCACACTAATTCAACTGGCTGATTTGCTTGTAAATTCGTTACATCAAATGTAACCTCATCTCGGACAAAACCACGGGATTTAGATAATGTAATATTGTTTAGTAATTTTTCTTGCGTTGTTTCTTGTTTTTCGCCGTTGTCGTTAACTGATGATGTCTGCTGTTCATTAATAGCTTGCTCCTCTTTATCAGAACAAGCTATTAACATTAAACTCATCATGACAACAATGGTGAGCAAAGGCGTTTTTAATTTACGCTGCTTCATAAAAACCCTCCTTTATTGAACAACTACTAGTTTAGCTGTCATATCACCATGACCGGCACCACAAAAAACATTGCACATCATATTATATTCTCCAGCTTTTTCAGCTGTAAATTTCACAGTTCCATCCTTGTCTAAACTAACATCTAACCCCTCCACAGTGATGCCATGTGCACCTTCTTCAGATTTTAATGTTAGTGTTACTTCCTCTCCCGCTTTTACAAAAAAATTTTTTTCTCCCTTTGGACCGTGAAACTCAAAATTTTTACCAATTACATTCACATTTTGATTTGTTTCGACAGTAGTCTGGTCCACCTCCGCTGAAACTGGTTCTTCCTTCGGAGCCGTTGCCACCTCTTCGGACACAATCGTTAATAATGAAGGAGCTACATTAAATGGCTTATATTCTCCCTTTTTCTCTTTATATTCAGCTGTAACTGAATAATCAATTGTTCCCGTTGGTGTATCTTTAGTTACAGGATAGGCAACTACCCAAAAATTATCGTCGCCATGCTTCCCATATTGCATATCAAGTGTTTCCCCAGTAGAAAGATGAACTTGTACCTTCGCATCCTTTACTTGCTCATTTGTCACTCCATCTAGAACATTATTACGGAAAATAATTTTATCTCCTGGCGAAAATCGACTAGCTAGAACACATCCCCCTTGCTCTGTCACAGTATCACCAGTAATAATAAGTGAGCCTATATCCTTCTCTGTTGCTGCCCCTTTTTCATCTGTATCATTGTTACAAGCGGATAAAATAACCAACATCACAAGCATTGCTACAAATAATGTTATTGTTTTTTTCATAAAAAAACACCCCCAATTGATTTATATATATTTATGAAAGACAATAAATATATATATCTATTTTAATCTTCAAAAACTCTACTAATCAATGAAATACGAATTAATTTATAGAAAAATCAGAAAATTCATTCTTTAGTCTTGCATTTCAGACTTTCCAAAAACTGTTTTCACTATAGTTATATTGTTATATAAACATAATATTTTAGACGTTATAGATAGGTAATTTAGTGATAGCTAAACGACATTTTCAATAAACTACATCTCATGATAAAATCTTTATATAAAGTGAAACTTAATCGGTAGGGATTTTCTTGATCCCCTCTGTTCATTAGTCTTCATCAATCATGTATTCCGGGCAGTTAAACTACGAATTAACCTCTTTATTTTCTTTGAATGTTGAGGAGGATAATCTAAGCAGATAAATTACTGTCCGTTTATGCGGGATAAAGTTTTAAGGAGGACTAACATTTGAAATCATTTTTAACTGTTGGAATTGGTGGATTTCTGGGCGCTATCGGTCGATATAGCCTTAGTCTTATACTTCCAAATTCAGGCGGTTTCCCATTTACAACACTTTGTATTAACTTAGTTGGCTGCTTTTGCTTAGCATGGCTTTTTACTACTTTTACAAAGCGAACGCCTGTTGTTTTAGGAATTGGTACAGGCTTTTTGGGTGCCTTTACAACCTTTTCGACATTTTCTTTAGAGTTACTATTACTCCTACAAAATAGTGAGTATCTACAAGCCGTTCTCTATATTGTAGTGAGTGTTTTCGGCGGTCTAGTTTTTGCATGGCTGGGGATTAGATTAGCAAAGGGGCGCATTTTATGATTCTTATTGGTATTGGTGGATTTTTAGGTGCGCTAACGAGATTTTATCTAGGGAAATGGATTGTTCATACATATCCATGGGTTACATTTTTCATTAATATAACAGGGTCTTTTGCTCTCGGCTTTCTATTTGCTTTACACCTAAGTGATTGGCTTTGGCATTTTATCGGTATTGGGTTTTTAGGGGCCTATACGACATTTTCTACATTCGGCTTTGAATCCTTGCAGCTCTTTGAACAGAAAAAATGGAGACAAGCCATTACTTATATATGTACTACCGTTTTAATCGGAATACTTTGCGCGACACTCGGATTTTTATTGGTTTAAAAATGAGGTGATTTTTTGACACTGCCAACACCAGAACAATTACAACTACTCGAAACTGACATTGAACGAACTTTATATACATTGATTGATCTAGAATTGGACGAAAACTATTCAGAGATGAACATTCATTTTGCCCAATTACTTGCAAAAGTGCAGGCAGTTCAGTTAATTGATTATAAGCTAGATGTCCTTGTTGATCCTCAAGCATTTGCAACAGAAACATGTATTCTACTGCAAAGTTTAATAGAGGCCAAAGCTAGACCACATAAAAGGCAACGACTACTAACGCATCG
Source organism: Lysinibacillus sp. NPDC097231 (assembly GCF_044761885.1). Classification (NCBI taxonomy): domain Bacteria; kingdom Bacillati; phylum Bacillota; class Bacilli; order Caryophanales; family Bacillaceae; genus Lysinibacillus; species Lysinibacillus sp. NPDC097231. The sequence continues at coordinate 22,564 of NZ_JBIWDH010000020.1, forward strand.
TATGATTTTGAAAATATGGTTGCGTAAAAATCAACGCTTTATGAAGGAATTTTTACCACAAATGTTTTAGGCGCCTCTTAATTTTCCAAGGGCGCCTTTCTTTTAAACTTGCAATTGTTGCAAGACTTCTTTTATTTTCCCCTCAATCGTTATATCAAATTGAGTTGCATGCTGTGAAATATCTAAATTAATATACACGGTTTTACCTCTTGTCATCATTGGGAGTTGATTCACAGGATACACTTCGAGGCTTGTACCGATGACAAGTACAAGCTCAGCTGCTTTCATCGCCTCCATCGTCTTGTGCCAGCTTGCTTGTGGCAAACCTTCTCCAAAAAGCACTACATTTGGACGTAGTTTACCACCGCAATGTGAGCAACTCACCTTGTTCAAAAAGTTATCCATTGAAGCAGCTTGCTGACAACGATGACAACGAATGGAACGTATCGAGCCATGTAATTCCTCTACTTTTTGACTTCCAGCCAATTGATGAAAACCGTCCACATTTTGTGTAGCCACTAATAAAACTTTCCCTCGCTTTTCCCAGTCAGCTAGAATTTTATGACCTTCATGTGGCGCTGCTTTTTCTAAATTTTCAATCCGTATTTTATAAAATTCGTAAAATAATGAATAATTCTGTGTCAATGCATCCGTAGTAGCTACTGTTCGAGGATCAATATTATTCCACCAACCTGATGCTGAACGGAAGTCTGGAATACCACTTTCGGTTGACATGCCAGCACCTGTTAAAATCACCGTATTATTTGAGGATTGCACCCACTCCCTTAATCGTTCAATTGTCATTTTTCATTTCTCCATTCATAGCATCATCAAAGGGTGTATAGGTCATAGTTGGTACTTTCTTTTTTACAAAAAAGCGATACAAAGTGCGAATCAATATACTTGAAAAAACGACACTTAACATAAGCACAATACTATTCCAAATATTCAATCTGACCACCTATCCTTTCTCTTTCGAGTAACTTTTTCATGAATGTCCAAAATAATCGTTTGACCACCTTTGATCATTGGATATAACAACTAATGATTAAAGCGTTTCATAGATCACATGACCCGTCTGAGTTAAGTCATAATCACCTAATGCAGCTACTTCTGATTGGAAATCTGCTGAAGTCAAAATCGCTTTCACAGTGTTAATCAGTTGTAAATTGTCAGGTGTTTTTAATAAGACAATATCATAACGTTCTAACACAAGTGGAATAAAATCGACATTTATGAGTTTGGCGATTTTTTCTATCCCTATTCCAATATCTGCGTGCCCATTTGCCACAGTAGAAGCTACGTCAATATGGCTCATTCCTTCATGTTGATACCCTTCAATTGTGGAAGGAGATATGTGATGAATGCGCAATTGCTCATCTAATAAAATCCGAGCACCTGAGCCTTTCTCACGATTCATTAATTTCAATGACTTGGTCTTAAAATCATCAAATGACTGAATTTGCAATGGGTTCCCTTTTTGAACATAGAAGCCCGCTCTACGTGAAATTATATTGATGAGAATATATGCATGACTCACAAAAATCTTTTTTAAATAAGGCGTATTGTAGTCCCCTGAATCTCCGTCATACATATGTAAACTAGCAATATCACATTCTCCGTTATACATCGCCATGACACCATTAAAGCTACCTTCATGTGAACGCAATACTTTATTGGAATGTTTTTTCTCTATATACTTTCCTAACAAATCTAATACTAAATCTTGCCCACTAATAATAATTTTATTGTTTTTCGTAAGAGTGGCTGTCGATGAGGGCGTCAAAGAAGGCGTTGCTCCCGTTTTTCGCTTTTGAATATATAATTGCAAATCCGTTGTATCCACACGCATTTGTCGACCTACACGAAAAACAGGCAAGTCTCCCTTTTTCACCAAATCATAAATAGTTAATTTTGAAACCTTTAATAGTTGTGCAACCTCTTCTATCGTATAGGATTGTTCTTGTGACATTAAAAAAATCCCTCCTATAATCTCTTCTTTCTATGGTAACGTATTTAACCCTCTTTTAACATCTTGACAATTTTTCTCAATGAAGCATTTCCTTTTTATCTATAACTTATTATAATTAGTTATGTCTTGTTATAACGAGTTATAAAAGGAGTAAGATTAATGTGAAAAAATTTTATAGTTTCTTTGTTATACTGTTACTACTAGTTGGCATATTGGCTGGTTGTGGTAACCAAGAAAGAAATACGAAAACAAACGAACCAGTTGAAATAACGATTTCTGCAGCTGCTAGTTTGCAAGATGCCTTAGAAGAACTTAAAGCAACTTATAAAAAAGAACATGATACGATAAAAATCCTCTATAACTTTGGCGGTTCAGGTGCTTTACAACAACAAATTTTACAGGGCGCTCCTGTAGACCTTTTCTTTTCAGCAGCACAAGATAAATTCGATACGCTTGTAGAAAAAGGGATTATCGATAAAAAACAGGGAACGAATCTTTTAGCTAACGACTTAGTATTAATTGTTCCAAAAAAGAATGAAAAACATATTCAATCCTTTGAAGGCTTAAAACAAGCAGGAAAAATTGCTCTTGGTACACCAGAAACAGTTCCTGCTGGACAGTATGGTGTTGAAACTTTGAAAACTATGCAACTTTGGGAAGCGATAGAATCCAAAATGGTGTATACAAAAGATGTTCGTCAAGTACTTACTTACGCAGAAACAGAAAATGTTGATGCAGGTATAGTTTATAAAACCGATGCCCTTTCATCAGAAAAAGTAGATATCGTTTCTGTTGCAAATGATGATACACATACACCTATTATTTATGCAGTAGGTATTATAAAAAATAGTAAATATACAAAAGAAGTGGAAGATTTCTATAACTTTTTACAAAGTGATGAAGCGATGAATGTATTTAAAAAGTATGGATTTAAAGAGGCTCATTAATTGATGGGTACTGATTTCTGGTCACCACTTAAGCTTTCTGTTGAGATTGCATTTGTCGCAGGGATCATAACTATAGTGGCAGGTATTTTGATTGGTAAATGGATGGCAACACACCATTTCAGAGGAAAATTACTTCTTGAAACGGTATTGCTTTTGCCATTGGTGTTACCTCCTACTGTAGTAGGTTTCCTTCTGATCATTATTTTTGGAAAAAATAGTGTTTTAGGTAACCTGATTATGTGGCTTTTTAATCAACCAGTCATGTTCACCTGGTGGGCAGCCGTCATCGCTTCTACTGTTGTTGCCTTTCCTTTAATGTATCAATCGGCAAAAAACGGCTTTGAGTCTGTTGATCAAGAAATTGAAAATGCTGCACGTGTTGATGGTGCTAACGAATGGCAAGTCTTTTGCCTCGTTTCTATTCCGCTTGCATTGAAGGCACTTGTTTCAGGAGGCATTTTAAGCTTTACACGGGCATTAGGTGAATTCGGTGCCACCTTAATGTTTGCCGGAAACATTCCTGGCAAAACACAAACTACGCCACTTGCTATCTATATGGCCATTGATGCAGGAAACATGGCACTTGCTTGGACATGGGTCATTTGTATGATAGGCATTTCCTTCATTATGCTTCTTAGCATTCATTTAATGCAAAAATAAAAAGAAATCCTTGCGATTTATGTAAGTAACTCTAAATGAGTAATAAATTTGTTTAATTTTTATTAAACTAACGCATCCTTGGCGAAAGAACAATTGACACTTAATTCCATACAATGATATTCTTTATTCAAAGCTTAAAATACAGTAACTGACGACATTTATGGAATAAACCATAAGGGAGCTGTGTTTTATATCGTCGGGTCGTCTGGGCAGAGACAAGAACTTTTAGTTCTTGTCTCTTTTTATTATATTTCAGGAGGGATTTTTTTGAAAAAGGTCATTTTAGATGGGAAAATCGTTGCCCAAGAAGTAAAAAACAACTTGATGGAACGAATTGAATTATTAAAAGAAAAAGGTATAGTTCCATGCCTTGCAACTATATTAGTTGGTGATAACCCTTCATCAGAAACTTATGTAAAAATGAAAGGGACTGCTTGTGAAAAAATCGGCATAAAGTCTATTCGTATTCAACTACCTAAAGAAATTGAAACTGAAGAATTAATTAAAACGATTAAAGAGCTAAATATGGATGAAGATGTTCATGGCATTCTTCTGCAACACCCAGTACCCTCTCACATTGATGAGCGTCTGGCATTTGAAGCAATTGATATAAAAAAGGATGTAGATGGTGTAACAAGTGCTGGCTATGGTCAAACAGCACTCGGGTTCAGTACATACCCTTCATGTACACCAGCAGCTATACTAGAAATTTTAAAATATTATCAAATACCTATTGAAGGAAAACATGCTGTTGTAGTTGGAAGAAGTCCAATTTTAGGAAAACCAGTTTCTGCACTACTTTTAAATGAAAATGCTACTGTGACTACTTGTCATTCAAAAACAATAAATTTACCTGATATTTTAAAATTAGCAGATATTGTAGTAGCCGCAATTGGAAAACCAGAATTTATTAAAGGTGAATGGTTAAAAGGGGGTTCAGTGATTTTAGACGCAGGTTACAATAAAGGGAATATTGGGGATATAGAATATGATTCCTGCTATACAGTTGCAAGTGCTATTACCCCCGTTCCTGGTGGTGTAGGGCCTGTTACGATTGCAATGTTACTAAAGCATACAGTAGAGTCTGCAGAAAAACATTTATTATAGAATAGAACTTTAAGTTGCAACTACCCTGCTGATTAGTCCTAAGAATTACACAACTTTCTTATTTTTAAAGTACTTTATTGTAAGTTAAACAACTTTATTATCACAGGTGTGTTGATTAGGGAAATTTTAGCTTTATATTGAGCGTTTTTTTGTTAATATTTTGCTTATATGTGTCCATTTCAGCTGATTGTAGTGAAGGGCTACTTGACTCCCGCGGGAAAGACGAAACCCTGAGACCAACAGATGTTTTCTGTGCGAAAGCGCAGTGCAACGTAGCGACAGCAACAACGAATTTGTTTACTGTGCGAAAGCGAAGCGACAGCAACAAAGCAAGTAGCCCGTAACGGAAATCAGCATCCTTTAATTAGAGTGGATAAATTGGTCAATCTACACTATATTATCATTTAACAAAAGAGTATGTAGATAAAAGAATGACAACAGGCATCGAGAGTGAATTTCTCGACGCCTGTTGTCGAAAGTCTGAGATGTAGTTGAATCAGCTATCTTTTTTGTTACCCACCACTGATTGGTGGAATAAAGGCGATAGTGTCTCCCGCCCTGGCTATCATCGTGTCCGTTGCGAACTCCTCATTTATAGCAGTCATCATATGCTGTAAGGATAGTTGTGGATATTGATTTTCCATCCACTCTTTAATTTGACCAACTGTCATATCTGCCAAGTCTACTTTTAATTCTGACTGCCCAATCGCTTCTTGTAAGTGAGCAAATAATAAAATATTAATCACGCTTTTCCTCCTCTTCGATAGAAGGCGTTCCCTTTGGATATGGGACATTTTCTAGTTGATCACCAATCCATTCAGTGCCGTCCTCCCAAAACTCTTTTTTCCAAATAGGAACAATTTGTTTAATGCGGTCAATCGCATATTCATTCGCCATGTAGGCTACTTTACGATGTGGTGATGACACGGCAATGACTACGGCAATATCGGAAATACCTAAATGGCCCACACGATGTGTAATAGCTACTTCTGCTTGTGGCCACTGCTCTTTTATTTCTTTAGAAATCTGTTCGAACATTTTAATCGCCATAGCCGGATAGGCTTGATATTCCAAATGCAGTGTTTTCTTGCCATTCGTTATTTCACGTACTGTTCCAATAAAAACTGTAATCGCACCAGCATTTCGACTGAGTACTTTTTGCCTTACTGCCTCTACATCAATCGGTTTATCAATAATCTCAAACAACGATGTCGTCATGATTTCCCCCTCATTTCTTTCAATAAAAATTCGATATACTGTGCTTGTTCATGAATTGAAAAAGCTGGGATAGCTAGTGACTGATCGAGCGGATAGCTTGGCCAATAGAGCACGCAGATGATATTGGACACTTTTTGTAGCAAAGCTTGATCTTGTGCCGATCGCAAAAGTACGATCTTCGGATAGTGTTCGTTCTTATATCCTTCAATCAAAATGATATCCATCGGAAAGGATGCATAAATCGCTAGTATATCAGCAAGTTGCCAGTTACTTTGATGAATACTCATGCGCAAAGTACCCTCTCCTTCAACTGCTGTGACACTTGCGCCAGCCTGCTCATGACGAATACTATCTTTTGAAGCTTCTACCATAGGGCTACCACCATGTCCATGATGCTTGATTGTCCCTACGCGTAACCCTTCCGTAGTAGCTTGTATAATTAGTTGCTCCATCAATGTAGTCTTTCCACTATTTTGATAGCCTACTATTTGTAAAATTTTTTGATGTTGTCCCAAGGCCACTCACTTCCTTGCAAATCTTCTAACAATAAGACATCTACTTGCATTCCTTTTTCGTATCCACGTGAGCCACCTGGTAATACAATAAAGGCATTGGCTTCCGCTAAGGACGAAACAGCGCTAGATTTATCAAACCCAGAGGGAACCGCAACTAATTGACCGTTTTCAAATGACGCACTAGCACGTACAAACCGTGTAAATGGATTTGGCTTTTTAAAATCCGTACCTAAAACAGCCTGTTCTCTACGTAAATGAGGTTGCTGATTGCCAAATGCAGTTCGAATAATCGGACGTGCAAATAGTTCAAAACCAACATAGCAAGCAGATGGATTACCTGAAAGTCCAAATAATAATTGACCATTTCGAGCAGCAACTGTTGTGACACTACCAGGTCGCATCGCCACTTTATTAAACAACACTTTTGCGTCAATAGCTTCATAGATGGCAGGTAAGTAATCATAATCACCTACGGATACGCCTCCTGTTGTAATCAATATATCTACTTCCTGTAAAGCTTTTTCAACAATATCAATACACAAATTAAGATCATCGCTGAATTTGCCAAAGTATTTGACTGCTGCACCAGCACGTTCAATTTGAGCCATAATCATATAGGCATTACTATTACGAATTTTGCCTAGCTGTAAAGATTCGCCTGGCTCTAGTAATTCACTTCCAGTGGCAATAACACCTACGATTGTTTTACGATAAACAGGAACCTGATCATAACCAAAAGTAGCAAGTAATGCCACAACTCCTGGATTAATATACTGTCCTTTTTTAATAAGAATTGCTCCTTTTTCAACATCCTCTCCTTTATAGGAAATATTTGTTCCCGCTTCAAAAGTACGTTTAATCGCCATAACCATTTGATTATTTTCTTGCAATGTATGTGTTAATTCTAGCATGACAACTGCATCACATCCTTTTGGGATAGGAGCACCTGTCATAATGCGTACCGCTTGTCGATAGCCTACTTCTCCCTCGTATACATAGCCCGCGCCAATTTCACCAACGACTTGAAAGGTTATTGGATTTTCTGAAGAGGCCTCTTGACTATCAACTGCACGAATAGCATAGCCATCATAAGGTGAACGATCAAAAGCTGGTACATCGTGATCCGCAGCTACATCTTCTGCTATAAAACGTCCATGTGCTTCTAATAATGAAACAAACTCCTTTTTTTCTTGAAAGGCAAATTCCATCACACGTTGAACAGCTTCTCCTACCGCAATTGGTTTTCTTTTTTCTAACATTTGGCACACTCCTTTATCCTAATAAACGATAGTAAATGCTTTTCGCTTTTGGTATATCTTGTATACCATGGATAACTACTCGCCCATCTTTGAAAATTACTATTCTATAATCCGTAGTTTGACAAGAAAGCAAATAAGGATTTATTTGAATATCACCGTAGGGACGTAGTTGTACAGCAAGCTGCTCTAAATTATAGTGAATCGGTTTCGGGGGTCGAATTTGTATGGCATCACGACCGCATAATATCTCTAATTTCGTTTGATTTTCATATGATAAATATGGATATGTAGGATTATTCCCACAGGATGGACAATCATGCTGACGGATTTTTTTCACATTGATTTCATAATGTTGATTTTGCCACACATCAAACGTTAAGTAGCTTTTTCGTAAGGCTTTTTCATCCCCTACTAAAAGCTTTAAAACTTCCGTAACTTGATAGGCGGCTACGATTTGAACAGCTGGACTGATAATTCCCACTGTATCGCAAGTCATCCCTGTATTAGGCAGCACTTTTAGCAAACAATGTAAACAAGGTGTTTTGCCTGGTACAATCGTATAAGTCGCACCATAACTACCAACGCAAGATCCATATACCCATGGAATGTGATATTTTTGTGCAAGGTCATTCATCATAAAGCGAACGTCAAAATTATCCGTTGCATCTACCATGATATTGACATCTTCAAGCAGTGGCAGCAATGACTCCGTACAAGCATCTAAAATAGCAACATGGATTTCTACCTCTGAGTTAATACTTTGAAGTCGCTTTTTGGCAGCGATCACTTTAGGAACTTTTTCTTGCGCATCCTGTTCCGTATATAGTTGTTGCCTTTGTAAATTACTCCACTCTACATAATCACGATCAATCAATGTTAGCTTGCCAATGCCTGCCCTCACAAGTGCTTCAGCGCTGGCACTACCCAAGGCACCAACTCCTATGATTAGAACGTGTTTTTGTTTGAGCACCTGCTGCCCTCTTTCTCCGATTGGACTAAATAATTGTTGTCTAGAGTATCTATTATGCATAAGCGTTGTGCCTTTCTATGAATTTTAGTTTGACCTTTTTGTTTATAGCTTTATAATAAAGTGAAACTTAATCAGTGGGAATATTCTTCATCTGCACTGATTCTAATTACGGAATAAGCTCATGTAAAACGCAAGAAAAGGAGGTCATTCCTTGCATCCCACGCATCACCAACAACCAATCCAAGCGGCTATTTTAACTGTGAGTGACACACGCTCAAAGGCAGATGATCATGGAGGACAGCGTATTCAAACGTTACTTCAAGAAGCTTCATTTGAAATAGCAGACTACCAAATATCAAAAGATGAACCACTTGAAATCTCAAAGCATGTAAAATATTGGTGCATTAATCCTACTATCAATACGATTATCGTCACAGGTGGGACAGGATTTACACCAAGAGACCAAACCTATGACACCATTCTCCCACTTTTTGAAAAAGAAATGATGGGATTTGGGGAGTTGTTTCGAACATTAAGCTATGAAGAAATCGGCCCAAAAGCTATGTTTAGTCGTGCCACAGCAGGTAGTCGCAACCAAACGGCCATCTATGTATTACCAGGTTCAACAAATGCTGTGACGCTTGCCATGACAAAGCTAATTCTTCCTACTGTTCAACATTTTGTAGGAGAGCTAAATCGCCTATGAAAATTGCTGGTGTTATCTTAGCTGGCGGTCAATCTTCTCGATATGGTCAACCCAAAATGTTTGAGCTGTTTGCTGGCCAGCCTTTATATAAAAGCAGTCTCATCGCCTTAGAAAAAAATCAGCTTGAACCATTAATTATTGCTACGAATGCTAGCCTACAACCAAGATTTGTCGAGGAAAAGGTCCAATGGATCATTGAAAAACAGCCCCATCAAGGGCCACTTTTTGCACTGCACAATATCATGACAGCTTGTCCCGATGTTGAGTGGTTTTTTGTAGTTGCTAGTGATATGCCTTATATGAATGCAGATTTTATCCAAAAGATGCTTGGATATATTGATGATTGCTATGATGCAATTGTTCCAAAACAAGCGTTAAGATTGCAACCATTGGCTGCATTATATCGGCGCACTGCGTTACCAAAAACATATCAATTAATAAAGCAAAACAAACGGAGTATGAAAGTCTTGTTAGAGCAACTTCGAGTTTGTTATGTTCCATTTGAAGAAAAAAACCCAACATTTATCAATATCAATGCCCAACAAGATTGGTCACAAACAGATAAAAAGGAGTCTGACTATGAATAATTTTACACACTGGAACGAGGAAGGTCGCCCCAAAATGGTCGATATTTCAGAAAAAGAAATTACAACACGTACAGCCATCGCTCGTAGTACGATTACATTATCTGATGAAGTCTATCAAGCCATCCAACAAGGTGACATGAAAAAAGGGGATCCTACGCAAGTCGCACAAATTGCAGGGATTATGGGTGCTAAAAAAACTGCCGATATTATTCCAATGTGTCATCCGATTATGCTACAAGGGACGGATCTCCAATTTGACTATAAAAAAGCAAAGGATGGATATGAACTACATATTCAAGCAACTGTAAAATGTAGTGGGAAAACAGGTGTTGAAATGGAAGCACTAACAGCTGTATCCGTGGCTGCACTAACTTTTTATGATATGTGTAAAGCTGTTGATAAAACAATGGTTATTAAGGAAACCTATCTTGTTCAAAAAACAGGCGGAAAAAGCGGTACCTTTATGCATAAATAAAGTGAAACTTCAATCAGCAGGGGTTTCCTCATCCCCACTGATTGAGGAACACAAGCTAAAACCTTCACATCCTGTGAAAACACTTGTGTGACCAACATCCTGTTGCCCCTCACCAATCGGGCTTTTACGGGCAGTTGCTCTTCCACTTATATTTTTTGCTTCACTTAAATCTTAAAGTGCGAGTTTTGTACCTGTTACTCTACAGTATATTACTGCCCGTTTATGCGGGATAAACAGAAAAATCTGGCATCGCTTTGCCGATTTTTTTCTATTTTTCACTTTAACCACCGATGTGAGACATTTCAATTTTTGAGTTTTTCCTTTTTGTCATCGTCTGTTCACTACGCTCATCAGAATAGCGATCATTTCTACTTTCCCATACATCTGAAATACACTTGATAATGGTTGCATCATCATTCCCTGCCCTTAACAGCTCTCTTAAATCAGTGCCATGAGTTGCAAATAAACAAGTATATAATTTTCCTTCTGCAGATAGACGAGCTCGTGAACAAGTTGAGCAAAAAGAATCGGTGACAGACGATATCACGCCGATTTCTCCTTGAACATCTTGATATTGAAAACGCGTCGCCACTTCCCCAAGATAATTAGGGGCAACAGGTTTCAAAGGAGAAAATTGATGAACTTGGTCAATGATTTCTTTTTTCGACACAACGTCATCTAGCCGCCAACCATTCGAATTACCAACATCCATATATTCAATAAAGCGTAAAATATGCTGCTTTTCTTTAAAAAATTCTGCCATTGAAACGATATCTTGATCATTTTTCCCTTTTTGGACAACCATATTGATTTTTACTTGCAAACCAGCTTCTGCAGCCTTTTCAATACCTTCTAATACCGTTATTACCTTTCCACGATGCCCATTCAGCTCAAAAAAGCGCTCGTCATTTAGTGAATCTAGACTGACTGAGACTCGTGATAAGCCTGCTTTCGCCAATTCATGTGCATATTTTTTCAATAAAGTGCCATTGGTTGTTAAGGCAATATCCTCTACCCCAGCTATGCGATGAATACGTTCAATTAATTCTGGCAAATCACGACGGAGTAAAGGCTCACCACCCGTAATGCGTACTTTTTTCACACCTAATGAAACGAAAATTTTTACTAATCGTTCAATCTCATCAAAATTCAATATTTTATCGGACGGTAAAAATGCGTAATCTGGACCAAATACTTCTGCAGGCATGCAATATTGACAACGAAAATTGCAACGATCTGTCACTGAAATCCTTATATCTCTTAACGGTCTGTGTAATTGGTCTTGTAGATTCGTCATTTAAATCTCCTACTTTCATGTTGTTAAAGTATTTCTGTTGGCAATTGAATACGTTCTCGGTGTGTATAAATATTCAGTGTATTTTGGCGGATAAAACCTACTGTTGTAATCCCAAGTTGCTCAGCCAATTGTAATGCCAATTCCGTTGGCGCTGATTTGGAGAGAACGATTTCACAGCCAATTTTTGATACTTTCAGTAAAATTTCCGACGAAATCCGTCCGCTAAAGACGATAATCTTGTCTTGGATGCTAATATTATTACGTAGGCAATAGCCGTAAATTTTATCTAAAGCATTATGACGTCCTATATCCATGCGACTTAAAACAATACCATTCACATCACATAGCGCTGCATTATGAACACCACCAGTTTTTTTAAATATGTCAGCAGAATCTTGCATAGCGTTCATTAAACGAAAACAATCATTCGCTGTAATTTTCACATGAATATCTTCCATTTTTTTTGCCACTAATGCATCATTTGTGAAAACAAAACCTTGTCGACTCATACCGCAACAAGATGTAATATAACGTTTATTTTGGGTTTGTTGATAGTAAGGATTTATGTGCTTTGTTTTAATATGCACAAAACCTTCTTTTTCTTGGTACCAGATTTCTTCAATATCTTCGTAACTACGTATCACTCGTTCAGAAGCTAAATACCCGATAACCATATCTTCTACATACTCTGGTGTGCACACCATCGTTACGAATTCCTGCTGATTAATCTTCACGGTAACAGCGTATTCTGTGACAACCAAATCATCTATTTTTTTCACTTGCTGACCTTCAACACGCAGAATCTCTCTTGTTACTGCTCTGTCCATTCGGCATCTCCCTTATTCGCTTATTTTCTCTTCAAAAACAAAAACAGAAATAGCAAAATCTTCTTCAATTTTAATATCTGAAAATAGGTGGAGTAACTTACTGCCCATCAATTCTTCCATGCCTTCAGGTGGTGATTGGGCATATAAATCTTGAATCATATTTGTCCGTGCAGCATGCACCATTTTTAGCCCTTCAGGCGTACTCGCAATAAATTTTTCTGTCGGAGTGATGTTCCCATATAAAGTTGAAACAGCCATGTTTTCAACCAATACCGTATGAATACGTTCCGGTCCCTTGCCAAATAAATCCTTGCGTAATTTTCGAATCATATCGTTAAACGCATGTACTTTTTTAGACATATCAACGATTCTCCCATCGTAATTAACTTTTTATGCAATGAATATAGGGGTCACCCTTACAGTTTGTTAATGATATAGCAACTTTTAAAAAAATAAAAGAGAAAATAATTTTCGATACTCGGTATTAGTTAAAAACTTTTATGTTAAATATTGTTCATTTTGAAGGAAAAGGCTATAATAAATGATATCTTAAATGGAATTGATGTATTTTGATTCCTATGTCATAGTTTACACAAAAAAGTGAAACGATTCGCATAGTTGATTTTAATATTTGAATTCTATTGTTACTAAAAAATAAAAGTAGATTGAGTTTTTAGCAAGGCCTGCTAAGAATTTTATCCACCATGAATCATTAGCATGTCTAAGACGTGCCATTTCATGGTGGATTTTTTTATTTTTTAAAAACTAAAGACAGGACTATTTGTTACGATCTAGCAATTTACCTATTTTGAGGTAGCTTCAAGATCATTTGGGAATTACAATGATAACAAGACACTCTTTAACTAACTCGATATGTTATTCCCTTTTTGTCTTAAGCCGTAACAAGTTGTCCTATCAGTCTCACAGTGTAAAAGGAGGAAGTACCTTGACTCAAATTAAAATTAATGGCGTACCGTATGATGTGAAAGAAGGGGCTACAATCCTTAATACCATTAATCAACATGATATTGCTCATCCACAGATTTGTCATGTACCATCTGTTGATCCTATCGAAACGTGTGATACTTGTATCGTTGAGGTTGATGGTCAATTAGTTCGATCCTGCTCAACAAAAGCAATTGACGGCATGGATGTCTTACTTACTTCTGAGAAAGCAAAAGCTGCGCAAACCGAAGCGATGGACCGCCTACTAGAAAATCACTTATTGTACTGTACCGTTTGTGATAATAATAATGGGAATTGTAAATTACACAACACAGCAGAATTAATGGAAATCGAACATCAAAAGTATCCATACAGACCAAAAGTTGAACCCCATCAAGTGGATATGTCACACCCATTTTATCGATATGATCCTAACCAATGTATCGCATGTGGCCAATGTGTAGAGGTTTGTCAAAGTTTACAAGTTAACGAGACATTATCCATAGATTGGGAAGCAGAAAGACCACTAGTTATTTGGGATGAAGGTGTTGCTATTAATGATTCTTCCTGTGTAAGTTGCGGTCATTGTGTAACTGTTTGTCCATGTAACGCATTAATGGAAAAATCCATGCTTGGAGAGGCTGGATTTATGACTGGACTTAAACAGGATATGTTAGATCCAATGATTAGCTTAATTAAAGAAGTTGAGCCGGGATATAGCGGAATTTTTGCGGTTTCTGAAATCGAGGCGGCTATGCGGAGTAAACGTACTCGCAAAACGAAAACTGTATGTACTTTCTGTGGAGTAGGCTGCTCTTTTGAAGTTTGGACAAAAGATCGTAAAATTTTAAAAGTACAACCTTCCGATGGTCCAGTAAATGCCATTTCTACTTGTGTTAAAGGGAAATTTGGCTGGGACTTCATCAACTCTGAGGAACGTATTACAAAGCCATTAATTCGTAAAAATGATGAATTTGTTGAATCATCATGGGACGAAGCATTGGATTTGATCGCGACAAAACTTGGCGGTATTCAACGAGAGTACGGTTCTGGTTCTGTTGGCTTTATCTCCTCTTCTAAAATTACGAACGAAGAAAATTACTTAATTCAAAAAATGGCACGTCAATTGTTTGAAACGAACGACGTAGATAATTGTTCACGTTACTGTCAATCACCAGCTACTGATGGTTTATTACGTACAGTGGGTATGGGTGGTGATGCTGGCACCATCAAAGATATCGCAAAGGCGGGTCTTGTCATCATTGTTGGTGCTAACCCTGCAGAAGGTCACCCTGTTTTGGCGACACGTGTCAAACGTGCGCATAAGTTACATGGGCAAAAATTAATAGTTGCCGATATTCGTAAACATGAAATGGCTGAGCGTTCAGACATCTTCATGCATCCGAAACAAGGGACTGACCAAGTTTGGTTAATGGCCGTAACAAAATACATCATCGATCAAGGTTGGCATGATGAAGCCTTTATTCAAGAAAATGTTCTGTATTTTGATGATTTAAAACAAGTGCTTGAAAAATACACACTAGATTACGCTGAGGAAATGACTGGTATTACTAAAGAAACATTAATCCATGTTGCTGAAATGATTCGTGATGCTGACGGTACCTGTGTTCTTTGGGGTATGGGTGTCACACAAAATACAGGTGGTTCGTATACATCTGCCGCTATTTCTAACCTTCTTTTAGCAACTGGTAACTATCGTCGTCCCGGTGCAGGAGCCTACCCTCTTCGCGGCCATAACAACGTTCAAGGTGCTTGTGATATGGGTACACTACCAAATCTATTCCCAGGTTATCAAAGGGTTACAGATGATGAGGTACGAGCAAAGTTTGAAAAAGCTTATGGTGTTAAAATTCAACCACAACCAGGTCGTAATAATATGCAAATGTTAGATGCGATTATGGAAGGTAAGATGAAAGCGATGTATTTAGTGGGAGAAGATATGGCTCTGGTTGACTGTAATGCCAACCATGTAGATGAGGTTCTTTCACAATTAGACTTTTTTGTTGTCCAGGATTGTTTCCTATCACGCACAGCACAATATGCGGATGTTATTTTACCAGCAGCACCTTCGCTTGAAAAAGAAGGTACTTTCACCAATACGGAACGTCGCGTTCAGCGCTTGTATCAAGTCTTACCAACACTTGGTGAGTCAAAGGCAGATTGGGAAATCTTGCAAGCCGTTGCTCGTCGCTTAGGAGCAAATTGGGATTACAAACACCCTAGTGAAATTTTTGATGAAATGGCTAGCCTTTCTCCAATTTTCTCTCAAGCCAATTATGATGTATTAGAAGGTTGGGGTAGCTTCTGCTGGGGTAGCCTTGATGGTAAAGATACACCTTTACTTTATGAAGATGGCTTTAACTTCCCTGACAAAAAAGCCCGTTTTGCCTTACATGATTGGGTAGAACCTGTTGAATTTGAAGCACAGTACGATTGTCATATTAATAATGGCCGAATGCTTGAACATTTCCACGAAGGAAATCTAACAAATAAATCGAAAGGTATTCAATCGAAAGTACCAGAGATTTTCGTTGAAGTATCACCAGAATTAGCGAAAGAACGAGGCATTGAAGATGGAGCCCTACTACGTTTAGTATCTCCATATGGCGCGCTAAAGTTAAATGCCCTCGTCACAGATCGTGTGCAAGGTAATGAGTTATTCTTACCAATGAACTCTGTTAGCAAAGATTCAGCCATTAACTTCTTAACAGGCCCTGCTGCAGATATTAATACATCAACACCGGCTTATAAACAAACAAAAATACGAGTGGAAGTGCTAAAACCAAAAGGAAAATCGCCACTTCCTCGAACAAACCCACGCTATAAAAAGCGTCATCCTCAAAATGGTGTCGAGGTACAACGTAAATGGAATCGTCCTGGCTACGTTCACTTAACAACACTTAACGAAAGAGAGTGATAGCATGGCTGTACCCATTACAAGCATAAAAAAACAGCAGTTAACGGAAGAACAACTTAAGGAACAAAAATTAGAGAATCTAAAACAACTTCTATCTGAAAATGAAGAAACGGTTAATCAAGTCTTTACCATCATGGCAGAATTAAATGATATTGGTGCACTTGAGGCAGCTACCAAACTACTTGAAGCTAAAGAGGAAGTTGCCCATATTGCACTAGGACAATTAACACGCAAGCCAGTGACGAATATTATCAATAATTTAATGGGTGTTGCTGGGGCATTAACTGAACTAAATCCTGAAACAACTACAAAGCTCATTGAGGGCTTAAATTCCGGTGTAGATGAAGCCAATAAAGCACTTGAGGCAGATGAAAAAATTAGTGCCTTTAAGCTAGTTAAAATGTTAAATGATCCAGATGTCAATCGCGCGCTCAATTTTGGGGTCCATTTCTTAAAAGGACTTGGAAAAGGCTTAAAAGAATAAGATGGTTACATGAAGCAAAATACTGGTTCTTCGGTATATAACGAAGATACTAATATCGGTGAAGCATTTCCCCTCCTAACAAAAGATATACTGATCAATAAAGCCCCCCTTGTCTTTTGCACAAGACAGGGGGTTTTTACTTTGCCACTGTTCGAACCCCCCTCCTTTTTCGTTCATTATTGCTATCCAACCTTTGATTCAGAGTTTCTTCCTATTTAATTATAACTTTTTTACATCTTTTTAAAGATACACAGATTGTAATGGAGATGGACATGAATGGAGCAAAATTTTCATATCTCTATTTAAAATCTTCTTTGCTAAAAGCATAATCTTTCATGACTTTACAAATCTCTACATGATATTGCTTGTACCATTTCTCTTTACCGAATTGTTGTGCTACTAAATGCTTGGTATTGTCTTTCCATGCTTGAATAGCCTCTAATGATTCCCAATAGGACACAGTAATTCCCTTTCCGTCGGCATTTCTAGCACTTTCCACACGAAGAAAACCTGGCTGCTTTTGTGCTAATTCATCCATTATTTCAGCCATCTTGCCATAGCCTTCTCCGTCTACCTCTGTTCTTTGAGATGTAAAAATTACCGCATAATAAGTTTCCATAAATTTCTCCTCCTCTGTTACTTTTATTGTAAATGATAAATACTTCGATTAAAATCGAAATATGAATGTAGAAAGGAATGTGACGAATGAGCATTAATCCAAATATAGCTGAAATTGCATCTCTACTTGGGGAAACTTCAAGAGCAACAATGCTCGCAAGTTTGATGGATGGTCGTTTTCATACTGCAAGCGAACTAGCATATATGGCTGCCATAAAACCGCAAACTGCTAGCTTTCATCTTGCTAAACTAGTAGAAGGAAAACTTGTGAAAGTTGAGCAACAAGGTCGCCATCGATATTTTCAGTTAGCAGGATCAGAAATTGCCCAATTACTAGAATCCTTTTTAGCGATTTCCCCTCCCCCTGAAGTACGCTCTTTAAAACAATCCAGCCAAATTAAATTATTACAAGATGCAAGAACTTGCTATGATCATTTAGCTGGTAAACTAGGCATTCAATTAACGGACTCATTGGTGACGGCGGGTTATTTAAAGCTTGAAGAAAAACAATTTCTCATCACCTCAAAAGGCGTAAAGTTTTTTACAGACTTCGGTCTTGATTTAGATGATTTAAAAAGAAAGCGTCGATCATTTTCCCATGCATGTTTAGATTGGAGTGAACGACGTTACCATCTAGCTGGTGCACTCGGTCACGGATTACTTACACATTTATTACACTTAGAATGGATTACTCGTATCCCATCCATTCGAGCCATCAAAATCACCGAAAAAGGACGAACTGGCTTTAAAGAAGTTTTTCACTTTGACATTTAATATCTCTTTCGCGGTAAGACTAGATTTATCGATTATCAATTACAATCTTTCCACGGATATTTTTCATAGCCGAAGTAGAAAAGTTACGATTCACTAAAAAGATACCAACAAGAATAAACATCCCACCTACAACTAATGATGGTTTTAACGGGTCATCTAAAAGTAGCCAACCTGTTAATACACCAAAGAAAGGCGCTAAAAATAAAAAGGAACTCGTCTTTCCTGGATCGCTATTTTGTAAAAGATAGTACCACCCCGCAAATTGTACAATGGATGATAAAACGCTTAACCATAATAAAATAATGATTGAATGACCATTAATAATAAAAAATGGTTGTTCTAACACGACACTAGCTAGTAAAAGTAATAAGCCACCAAATAGCATTTGATAAGCAGATAAGATCCAGATATCAAATAATACACCCCACTTTTTAGCTAACAGTGTCGCCATTGCCCAAAAAATAGCCGAAAAAACGCCAAAAATAATACCTATTTTAAATTCAAATTGTGCTCCCATCGTAATTATAACACCCATTAAGCCCAGCAAAACGCCACACCATTGATATAATCGATAACGTGCTTTTGTAAATAAAGTAGCGAATACGACGACGAGCAATGGATTTGTAAATGTTAATATAGATGATTCACTTGCGGTAATAGTACGTAGGCTTAAAAAAATACAGCCCATAACGCCAGCGGTTTGAAAGGCTCCAATTATTAAAATTTTCATCCAGCTTTTTGATGAGGTCGGGTGTGGCCTTTTTAAGGCAACTACGATGACAGCCATCAAGGCCCCCGCTAGTATAAAGCGTAATGCAGCTAGCAACAATGGTGATGAATACGGCAACCCTAATTTGACAATGGCAAATGATGATCCCATGAGAAAAGTCGTTAAAACTAATAAAGCTATAAATTTATAAATATTCATTGTTATCCCCCATTTCTACTTCTAAGTTCATTATAAATAGGAAAAACTACAACTGTTATCGAAGTATGGAATACATAAAGTTATTGATGAGAAAGGGATTTTTCAGTTTCTTATCACTTTTTACGCGTATAGTTAGTTGAATATGGTAAATAGGAGGAAGCTACCTTGAGAATATTACTTGCAGAAGATGATGCACGACTAAGAAGAAATATCGTTCATATTTTAAAGAAAGAATTTCACAATGTCACTGAGGCAGAGAATGGGCAGGATGCGCTAGACCATACTTTAGCAGAAAAATATGATCTTGTGATTTTAGATTGGATGATGCCAAAACTTAGTGGAATTGAAGTCTGTCAACAGTTACGAAACACTGGATTTAATGGTAGTATTTTAATGCTGACCGCAAAGGATGACACAGAAGACATTATTAAAGGACTGGATAGTGGCGCAGATGATTACATAGTAAAACCATTTAAAATGGAAGAACTATTAGCAAGGGTTCGCGCATTACTCCGAAGAAAAGACAAAGTCATTGAACAGGTCATCCAAATAGATAATTTACAACTGCATGTAGATTCCCGTGTATTTTTGTACAATAATAAAGATATTGAGCTAACTAAAAATGAATTTTTGCTTTTAGAATATTTATTTATTAATAAAGGTCGTGTGCTAACAAGAGAACAAATTTGTATTTATATATGGGGCTACGATTACGATGTTTCGAATAATTCTTTAGATGCTTTAGTAAAGCTTGTTCGAAAAAAAATTGATGATGGCCAATCCAAATCACGTATTCAGAATGTCAGAGGTATTGGCTATAAACTGAGGGATAACTAATGTTTCATACAACGAGGAAAAAATTATCTTATTTATATGCAACGCTTTATTTTTTATTGTTTTCGCTATTCGTTATTGTTATATATTTTTCACTCGTTAAATTAATGGAAAGTCAACAAATATTAGAATTAGAAGATTTCTACAGTAAGCAAGAGCACGATTTTTTTGAACATGCTCATGCAAACAGACAAATTTTAAGCTATGACCCAAACCGCAATTTTTTTTACTACATTTATACAAAGGATCACAAGTTTGTCCATGGTGATGAATCCTATAAAGGACTGAAAGAACAGATTGAAAAAGTATTTGACAATAGTGAACCAAGTGAAGAACTTAAAAAACATTATGAATGGCAAAAAGAACATTTTTTGCTTGTAAAAAAGCCAATTTTCAACAACGATGCGGTAGAGGGATATATAATTGTTGGTAAATCTGTGACATCACAGCAGCACTTTTTCCAAAATGTAAGGTATTTACTAATATTCTTAACTTGTATTTCCACAGTCTTAATTGGACTACTGAGCTATTATATAGCAGGTAAAGCGATGATACCCATTCAATGGTCATTTAATAAGCAAAAGAAATTTGTATCCGATGCCTCTCATGAATTACGAACACCACTAAGTATTTTTTATAGTTCACTAGAAATTTTAGAATTAGAGGAAGCTAAACAGTTAAGCCCACTTGGAAAAGAATTAATTGCCGAATTAAAGGATGAGGCTGAAATAATGAAGGAGCTAATAGATAAACTGTTATTCTTAGCAAGACACGACCAGCAACAGGTTGCCCTTCATAAAGAATTAATATCATTATCTACTTTACTCGAAAAAGTAAGTTTAAAATTTCAAAGGATTATGCCTTCTGAAATAAAGTTTTCTACTGAAATTCAAGAAAACATTGAGCTTCATGGTGATGAATCGAAAATACAAGAGCTGCTTTATATATTATTAGAGAACGCGATTAGATATACAAATAGCGGGAAAATAACACTTACACTTTCAAAGAATCAAGAAGCTGTAAAAATTACTGTTGCCGATAGTGGGATTGGTATGACTGAGCAGGAATTGCCTTTAGTGTTTGAACGATTTTATCGAAGTGATGCTTCGCGTCAACGAAATGGCACTGGTTTAGGCCTTGCCATAGCAAAAGCAATAGTTGAACAGCATAATGGAAAAATTTACGCAACAAGTAAAGTTGGTAAAGGCACTACATTCCATATTGAATTCCCTCTTAAAAATTGATCATCATAAAATGCTTAATCAGTGGGGATTTTCATCCCCACTGATTTTAGTCTTAATATGGGTTTTGTGGAGGTAATCTTCACCTAATATCTTTCATTGAGTTTTAGTGATAGAGGCTGGGACAAAACCTCAATAAATAACAAGAAGCCTGGGGAATTTTACTGTTCGTAAAATTCCCCAGGCTTTGTATTTGAACATATAAATTTTGATAAAAAGAAAGGACACCTTCTGATAAAATTAAAGTGACCAAACCATAACCAATCAGAAAGAAGTGTCCTTATGTTTAGAAATTATAACATGAATCAAGTTGTTTTACCGCTAGATTTAGAAATAAAACTTCAAGAAAATATTGCCTACGCCATCCATGACTTAGTGGAAAGCATTCCAAATGAAGCGTTCGATTTATTTCTTCGAAGCACAGGTTGCCCCGCCTATCACCCACGAACAATGGTGAAAATTGGAAATAAATTTTTGGAAATACACTGTCATTAACAGAAAAATAGGGTAGAGAAAATAGAAAGACTTGGTCAAACAAGAAAAAGAGAAATCGAAAAGCATCGATTTCTCTTTTTTCTTGAATATCAGCTAGTTATGTCCCAGCCGATTCTTTATTATTATGTGATGTTGAACCATCTGTTTTTTTCTTCAGCTGACTTACTGTTCTTGCTACCAAAACCAACAAAGTAAGACCAGCAGAGATTACATAAAACATGATTATTAAAGGATTTTCCGAATCTGTTCCAATAAGCACCCCATGGGCAAGTGATAAGACCCATGCTGGTAACACAAGAAAGTGAATTTTTTTCCATAAGGAGCGATTCATTGTTCGAATCCATAAATCAGATGTTATGATTACCATTATAAACAAATAAAATGCTATTGTTCCAAGTGCTGATGATAACGGCTGATAGTTAGCTGAGAACGGAATTAAAATCTCTGTTAAACGATAAGGCTCATAACTATCAATTATCAGCACAAGCATATGGGCTATCACAGTGATTAACCCTAACCATCCTGCATTTTGGTGTATATGATAAATTAAATTTTTATGTGATTTTACAAACGATGATTTCCTCAATAAACCAAATATAATGGAAATTGTAAAGTAAAAATACGCTAAAAACCCTAATAAGCGAATCCATTCCCATGTACTTATAAGCATTTATTTCACCCCTGTCATTCTCCAAGAAGCTGCTTGCCCTTCTTTAACAATAAAACGTGCACTTTGTTGACAATTATTTTCGAACCATTGCTGCAATTCATCCTCATTCATAAGAAAGCAGAGTTTTGCACCAACCTCTGCATCACATAAAGAGGATGTAACCACTGAAGCTTGTAATACTTCTGTATCTGCGATTTCACCTGTTTGACCGTTCAATAAATGATGTTTCTTCATTGGTCCTTGTGTCCAGCTTCGATAAACTCGATTAGATGTAGCAATGGCCCCTGTTTTCATTTTAATGGAGCTAATTTCCTTATCGATATTCCAGGCATCTGCAACTCCGATTGTCCAAGTTTTTTCTCCAGAAGACCACATTTTCATATCCCCTCCACCGTCTATTAGTCCGTAGTCAGAGGATACCTCTTGCTCAAGCCAATTCGCCAATTTTTCAATGGCATACCCTTTAGCAAATCCGCCTAAATCAATTTCCTGCTGGGCTACCTTCATCACTTGCCCAC
Source organism: Lysinibacillus sp. NPDC097231 (assembly GCF_044761885.1). Lineage (NCBI taxonomy): Bacteria > Bacillati > Bacillota > Bacilli > Caryophanales > Bacillaceae > Lysinibacillus > Lysinibacillus sp. NPDC097231. The sequence continues at coordinate 45,549 of NZ_JBIWDH010000020.1, forward strand.
CGTCTAAAAATTGGAATGGTTGATCTACAATCAGAGACTGATTTTGAAATGCCTTGCTTTTAGCAAAGTCAAACGGGAAAGATTGATTGTAGCCATGCTGTTCTAATTGGCGTTTAAGATACGGTGAAAATAAACCATTTGAAAGTTGATAATATTTATTTGCTTGCACTAAACAATCAAATAGAGACGAACTAATACGTAACGTTTCTCCAACTTTTAAATCATTTAGTTGTGACAATTCATTATTTGGTTGAAACCTTGACCATTCTTGTGCTACATATTGAAGCCATTTCTCTGCTTTTTCTTTCCACTTGAAGTGCACATCTTTTGGCATGGCTAAATAAAATTCTGTATTCATTATGTGTAAAGTTAGTGTATCCACACGACCAACTCCATTAAGTTCTTTTTGTTTTGCGCTCGCTTTTGACAGCGGGTTGACTTGTAACTTCAAAGTTTGTCCAATCAAGCTGCACTAGCTCTTTTTCTCTTTTTGTCATATTTTTTTGATCTACATCCTGAATATTATTTGTACCTGTAGTTTCGGCTTGTGTTGGACTGTTCATCTGAGTTAGTAATACTGCAGATAACAGAATCCCTGACGCACCTAATACCCATTTTGATTTTTTCGGATCTTTCATAGTGCTTCCCCCCTATTTCATAATTGGCTGGCATATAAACGTTTGATTATTTTCCTGCCATTCCGCTATATAGCCTAAGCCATTCGTTATTGTACTAATAGGTACATACAATTCTTCATTTACATAAAATGCTTGTGCAGGAGATGGTGTTTTCACCTTGTTATCATAGACAACATTAGTTCCAGCACGGAAAATTAATTCATTTGCTTGATCTTGGATATCTAAAATTTTACTTGCTTTGTAAAAGGTTGCTTTTGCTCCTAAAACCTCTGCTACCATTTTTCCTGGTACAAAAAATTCTCCGTCTTTTGGAATAACAAAAAGGCTCTGCTCCTTATTTGTACCTTCTACCTTTACCGTGACCTTTTGAGAGTTTGTGAAGGGTAGTACTTCTTTATCTGCTGCAACTGTTTGTGTCCAAATATTCCAAGTACCTTTTTCAGTTACAGCATCTTGGTAGTAGTAAGTTTCACCTTCTTTTTCATCCTTATAATAATATTCCTCTTCGTAATCGTCATCGTCATCATCGTCGTCATACTCTTTATATTCTTTATACTCTTTATACTTTTCATATTTCTTATCTTCTTTTTTGTGATCATCTGCATGCACGACTACGTCATTTGTTGCAAAACCTGCCAATATTAGAGCTACAACAAGACTAATTTTTTTCATCTTCATCTACAACACTCCTTTCCTTTGATTTCATTGTAGGTTTTAATAATGATACGAGACTGAATTTTTAAAACAAATTTTCACATACAAAAAGCCATTTCTATAGACAGATTACTCTGTACTTAGAAATGGCTCATAATGCAATTATTTTTAATACGTAGAGTACTTAAAATCTTTCAGTCAATGAAAATAGAAATGCGTTCACCCTTTGACAATCTTGAACTAGATTTAATGACTTGATCATTTAATTGAATCGTTCCTTTGTCAATGTTTTTGATGATCTGTGACCGGCTCCAATCTTCAATTTGGTTTGCAAGCACTTTATCAATTCGATGTTTACCTGTCACATCATCTAGTACAATGTGTATCACCTTTATTCCTTGTTCTGCTAAGCTAGATATCGCAATCGTTGACAAAATTGAAAATTCCTCTTTATGGTCCTCCATTTCAGCGATGTGCTCTGAGAACGTTTTATATATAGCTAACTTCTTGTTCCACGTATGATTTTTTTCACATTTATAAATTGCATATTGGTAAATATTTTTTCCATTTGCGTTATGCCTTCGTACATTTGTATCTGTAAAAACAGATACTTTCCCACACATTTTGCAGTGCTTCTTGACAGTTTGTTCTGATAATTGAGAAAGCTTCCAGTGGAATGTAATATTTAACATTAATCCTTCACCTCTTAAGATAAAGGTACGCAAGCGCCTATTTGGATATCTCGTAGTACAATGTAAAATTTATTGTATCAATAAAAAAGGAGATCCTACACAAGGACCTCCTGACGCATTGAGACTACAGGGTTGCTACGTTCCTTTGTAATGAGAAAAATGGGCATACTACCCCCTTGAAAAAAACATTGTTTTTTTGAGGGCAATGCTATCCAATTTATTGATCATTACAAAGTAAATGTTGGCATACGTGTTCTCCTGTATCCTTTCTATCCAAATAGAGTTATCCCGATATTACCATATACTTACATACAAATACAACAATTATTAACATGCCCTTTCTCCTTCACTTGACTTAGCAGATTCTGGATACTATCATAAAATCCAAACGCTAATCTGATAAAATGTAAAAAAAGATTGTATATGGAGGTGTTATCATTAGGATAAACAAGCCTTTTTAGCGGTGCTTCATTTGTAAGTTTATACAGAATCGAGTAAACTGAATTAATTTGAATTTTCGTGGGTGATAATATGAAAATTTCACTAGAAGAAATAAGCCAAGAATTAGAAGAAGAGATTGTTATTAGGTGTCATGAGGTTGATGACGAAATTTATGACATCATCAAAAAGCTAAAAACTGAAAATCCCGTTTTACTCGGACATCAAAATGATAGTATTCACCGCATTAAGCTTAGTGATATCTATTATTTTGAGGCAGTCGAGGGCAAAGTTTTTATTTACTGTAAAGACAACGTTTTTGAGGTAAAACAAAAACTATACGAGTTAGAGGAATTATGCAAAGGAAAAAACTGTTTTCGCGCATCGAAATCAACTATATTGAACATCACGAAAATTTCATCTGTTTATCCGACCATAAGTGGTCGATTCGAAGCGGTGCTAGATAATGGAGAACGTACTGTTATATCAAGGCAGTATGTGCCTGTCCTTAAAAATATGCTTGGTTTGTAAAGAGGGATACATATGAATTTTTTTGAATTTGTAGTACAAAAGATAATTAAAAATTTCTTTATCATCTTCGCATCTATAATCATGATTGTTACTATATTGCGACAAATATTTTATCCTGATATGGCCTTTGATTTGAAATCGATTTATATCATTATGGCAATTTCATTTTTAAGTGCATTAACGGGATTTATTTTATATTCTCCTAATGATCTAAGTGAGAAGAAAATGCGTATAAGGATTATAATTCATTTCTTCACTTTGGAGATTTTATTGATTGTCCTTGGCAGCGCTATTAATCTTGTAGATGGTGCATTAGGTATAATCAGTCTTGCACTTCAAATTGCCGTAATCTATATCATTGTTCGTCTTCTGTCATGGCGAAATGATAAACAAGATGCAAAAAAAATCAATGAAAAACTAAAGGCATTAAAAAAAGACTTTGGTGAGTAGTCAAGTAAATCAACAAGCAGTAGTTGACTGCAGCAAATTATCTTACGGTAAGTATTAATGCTTACCGTTTTTTTGCATCTTATTGGCTTGTGAATACAACTTACCGTTTTTCCATATACATCCTCCCATCTGTTTATTATGATGATTTCATAAAAAATTATGAAGTGGAGGAACGATTATGGGAATATTACTATTATTAATAGCTTTGATTTTTGAGATTGCTTTTGCCATCTACTGCATAGCGACTAAGCAAAATCATAAAAAAATAAAGAGTTGGGTTAGGGTTACTGTATTTATTGTATTTGTAATACTTACTGTTTCATCGGTGATTGTCTGGAGTTTTCGCTGGGTCATGCTTGCTATAGTACTTTTTATTTTGGCAGTAAAGGGAACCATTTCTCTTATTCATAACAAAACTAATAACCATAAATACAAAACTTCATCTATTGTGTGGAAAACCATTATTACGATATTGGCATTGGTATTTGCTTTTGCACCTACAATTGTTTTTCCGCAGCATCCATCACCAAAAGTGACAGGAGAATATGAAGTCGCAACAGCTACTGACACATATATTGATAAGAATCGTATTGAGGAATTTACTGATAAGGGAGACAATAGATTTGTTAATGTGGAATTTTGGTATCCCAAAAAGGGAGATGGAACATACCCTCTATTGGTATTCTCACATGGGGCAATGGGTATCAAGATAAGCAACAGATCAACGTATACTGAGCTGGCAAGCCACGGTTATGTAGTCGTTTCAATTGATCATCCCTATCACTCCTTCTATACTCGTTCAGAGGATGGAACCGTAGCTATGGTCAGTTCAGATTTTCGCCAGGAATTCGAAAAATATACGAATAAAGGCGTTTACTCGAATGAAGAAAAGTACAATATCATTCAAAAATGGATGAAACTGCGAACAGACGATATGAATTTTGTTATTGATACAATACTTACAAAAGCCAAAAGTGATAATGACCCTATTTATCAACATATCAATACAGAGAAAATTGGTGTGTTTGGACACTCAATGGGTGGTGCATCGAGTGTTTGGTTAGACAGAGAGCGTAATGATATAAGTGCAGTTGTAAATATTGATTCCCCGTTCTTTAGTGAGCTTGTTTATAAGAAAGAAATGGATGATTTTGTAGCTAGCAGCAAAGACTTTACGACCCCACTTCTTAACATTTATTCTGACGATGTATGGGGACAGCTCGAGAGCAACTCCATTTTAATAGCAAACAACCCCAAAAATGAACACTTCAAAGAAGCATATACTGTTCATCTTCAAGGGGCAAAACATTTAAGCTTGACCGATTTACCCCTTTTCTCTCCTATACTGGCAAATATTCTACAAGGAGGAAAAGCCGACATTGATCAATCTTACTGTATTGAAACTGAAAATGAATTAATTCTTGAATTTTTTAACTATGAATTAAAAGGCATTGGTCATTTCGATCCCAAAGAGACATATTGAACAAAATTTCTGTCGTAACTGGCACTTTGTGGTCGTTATTGAGGATACGGCGATCAAAATTTTAATAGAGGAAACCCAAAGTCTAATTGGGCTTCCTCTATTAAACTATTCGAATTAGCGAACTTATCAGAGTGTTCATTTTTTCTAGCCAAATCACAAACGAAATAAGAATTAAGAATAAACGCCCCCTGCTAATGACTGCGTCGTAAAACTAACTTAGCTACTACCATCACCTGAGAGAGCACCGTCAGAATCTCCTGTTACGTCAATTAAAACATCAATTTGCGTTTTGTACGGGTGGAAGTCTCTATCGAATCAACTATTTGAGCGGTACCGCTAATTAACCAAACTTCCATACCAACCTTAGTAAAGAAAGAGCAATGATAACAAAGTCCTCACATAATTTTTATAACTTTCTGAATTTTAAGAATAAAATACAAACGTTCAATCTTTCTTACAAAGCTAATCATTTTCTTTAAGCGGTACAGAAACCGTTTATTCATACTTAAGATGCTAAATCTTAAGGCAACAATTTACAATACATTTTGTCCTTTTATCTTTCAACTTCAAATTTTCTATTACGAAACATAAAAGCCACTAAACTACAGAGAAAAATAATTGGTACACTCACTTTATATAAATCTGTAAAACTTTTTGCCATTTCTTTTTCAGCGTAATGACTAATATCATCCGAGAATGAATCAATTTCTCTCCTTATGCCCTCTATTTTTTCTTCAACCACTTTCGTTACTTGATTTGTAATTTCTAACCGTTTTATTTCTCTGTATTCTACCGGGACTTCATTTAAAGCATTATTTACTTTCTCTTTAATCATGCTTTCCTTTTGTTGTTGACTTATGCCCATATTTTCAGTTCCAAGTTTCTTTTCTATATTCGACTCTAAGTCCTTGTTTTGTATTCTATCCCTTGTTACTGTTAATATTTGCTCTTGCTCCACTTTATCGATATGAAGTTCATGCACTTTTTCTTCCGCATAGCGATAAACATTTTCTTTATTTATTGATAAATTATGAGTCAAGCCTGATACAAAAATAGCCACAGCCAATACAATTCCTATTTGTCTAAGCATGGACACAACACTTTGGGAAGCAGTTAATAATTCACCCTCAAATGTAGAGGCTGTTAATATAGTAATTGGCCCAACAACTAAACCATATCCAACACCTAAAATCATACACGGAATAATTATTTCTTTACTTGTTGAATCTACTCCTATCATTTGTAAACAATAATAAGCAAAACTCATAACTATAAATCCCACTAATATAACCCGAACCTTACCAAGCTTCTTCATAATTAGTGAACCAAATGGAGAAACTAGAAATATCATGGCAGAAATAGGTGTCACTAGAAAAGCTGCTTCAATTTCTGTTCGGTGTTGTATTTTTGTGAGAAACGTAGGAAGTAAAACAGTTACACCAATTAAAAACAAATTACTAAGTATTACCACAATAGAAGCCCCAACAAAAGTACGATCTTTAAATAGCAGTAAATTTATCATCGGTGATGTAACTTTTCTTTCAACTAAGATAAATAGAATAAAAGAAATAGCACTGATGATATAGCAAATCCATGCAAAGTTACTCAGCCACCCCCATGTATTCCCTCTAACTAAAACAAGTGTGAAAAAGAAAATAGCAAAACTAGAAAGTACTAATCCAGTCCAATCAATTTTAGCAACTACTCGTTCTTCATTCTTTATCTTTAACATAATGAAACATAAAACAACACCAATGACACAAATAGGGAGATTTACAAAGAATACCCATCTCCATCCAAAATTTTGTGTAATAATACCTCCTAGTACAGGACCTATGGCTGCCGATAACCCTTGTGTCACTCCTAAAATCCCAAGCGCAATATGCCTTTTTGCCAATGGAACTGCCGATACTCCAATTACCATACTTGTTGGAAACAAAACAGCAGCTCCAATACTTTGAATAAAACGAGAAAAAATTAGAAAATCCCCCGTATTTGCAAGAGCACATAACGCTGAACCAACTCCAAAAATTATTAAACCTAAAATATATAATTTTGCCTTTCCAAAGATATCAGCGACCCTTCCTAGAGGTATCGCTAATACCGCAATAGACATCGTATATACATTCAAGATCCAAGACATTTTCTCCAAAGATGTGTTCACATCAGTCTGTATTGCTGGTAAGGCAATATTCATAATTGTCGTATCAATCATACACAAAAATATCCCTAAACACATTAAGAAAACGATTTTGAATCCTTTTGGTTGCTCCATAACTTTCCCCACCCTCATGAAACTTTACTTTTCATCTCTTTTTTCTTGTATTGTTAATTGCGCTAATTTATTTTTTAATGTTTCAACTTGTGCAGTATAAGATGCAATCCCAACATCTAATGAAATCTCTTCCGCAAATGTAATGCCTTCTTTCCACTTTTCATATTTTAAAAGAAGATCTGTAACATACGCCTCTTTTCTCTCAATTTCTTCTTCAATCCACTTTTTCATTGTTTGGGTATCAGTATAATTCCCAAAGTACATCCGCATTAAAAAGTCAGAACGTAGAACATCCTTCTCTACATCTGTCTTCATATATTGATAAAACTCTTCCCTTCCTTCATCTGTTATGAAATACATTTTTTTATTTGGCTTACCTTCTTGCATTACAACCTCTTTTTTTATTTTCCCCTCTTTTTCTAACTGTCTTAAAGTCGGATAAATCATTCCAAAACTGCCATCAAAAAAATACGTAAATACTTCTTCAAAAACTATTTTTATATCATAACCAGATAATTCTTTTTCCATGAGTAACCCTAAAACAACATCTCTTCCTTTCAAAATAAGCACCTCACACAGTTATATAATCAACAATCATATAAACATTGTTAATATGATTGTTGATTATATAAGAAATTTATTATTTTGTAAAGTTTAACCACTAAAACCAAATAAACTGAAAGATGTTGCCCAACAAGAAACGAATATTGAAAATTAGACCATTTAAACCTGAATTAAACGCTTATATCTGTTTAACAAAAACAAAGACTGAAACCAATATTGGATTCAGTCTTAAATGTGTATTTGCATGAACAAATAAACTTTTGACTTTATTAAAATGGATTTTAGCAATGATTTCATTTTTCACTTATTACCACACTTGTAAAGCCATTAGAACGACCGCCTGTTTTTCCATGTTTGAAACTGAAATATTTAAGGCCATTCTTTACTGATGTCCCCTTTTCGAATCAAGAATAAACATAGACGCATCTTGCCCCATGAATATTTTATTTCCTTTATAAAAAGTTTTGAATTGAATATCCCTATACCCTATTTTTGTCATAATGTCGGTTAGCTCTTCTAAATTAAATCCGTTATGAACAATGTCTGAAACTATATTTTCATTTTTATTAAAATCTACAATCAGTAAATGTCCTCCTTCTTCAAGAACATCAATTAATCTTGATAAAACTAGTTCAACATCTTGAATATGGAGTAGAACCTGAGCCATAAAAATATAGTCTGCATGTAAATCCGTTATAGTTTCCTTTTCCATATCAAAGCATAACGTATCTACATTTTGAATATTAAAATTAGTTACTTTTTGCTTTATCTGATTAACCATGTTTTGTGATGTATCCAGAAAAAGCATTGAATTAAACTCATCTAACAAGTTCATTCCAACAAGACCAGTTCCACACCCAAAATCAATAGCATTCTTACTTTTAGCGTCAACTAAATAATCCCGGATAGCATCAGATGATACCTTTGCAATTTGAATCCTTTCAGGAGTGTCATAAATATTAGCTATCATTTCAAACTTATCAGTATTTCCCATAGTTATCTCTCCAATCAGGCTTAATAAACTAACCTATATACTTGCCATTTATTTAAGATACGATTCTGCAAATCATAATTCAACTAATTGCTTCGTTACCTCATTATAATAAATCTACGAATAATAAAGCATCTTCTGCACAGACTAATTTCAGGAGGTGAAATCCATGAATAACAACAATCAAAACTTTAATCAAAAAATCCCAAATGCAATGAACTCGATGAACGAAGAGTTCGGGAATGAAACTGATGTGAATCAAATTAGACAACAAATCCAACAAGCAGAAGCTAACAAAAAACAAGCTTCTGGTGCAATGAATTCGATGAACGAGGAATTCGGGAATGAAACTGATGTGAATCAAATTAGACAACAAATCCAACAAGCAGAAGCTAACAAAAAGCAAGCTTCTGGTGCAATGAATTCGATGAATGAAGAATTCGGGAATGAAACTGATGTGAATCAAATTAGACAACAAATCCAACAAGCAGAAGCTAACAAAAAACAAGCTTCTGGTCGATTTGGAAATGAAAACGGTACAAAATAAAATGAATATCATCCCTAACCGGCAACCTTTTTTCTGCCGGTTTTTCCATATTAGGAATTGTCATTTTGTTGATATAGAATACATATCTCAAGTGTTTCTTCACTTGACGTAAGAAATAGAAAAAATCCTTCCAAAAAACTTGGAAGGATTCATCAAATTTCTTATTTCTTTTTTAGACAAGCGAAATTATAAATAAGTTTCAATTGACGCTGCTTTTTTCAATTCGAGAACAAAGGATTTATATTGCTCTTCTCGCTTTTCATATTCAAGGATAATACGAATGTATTCCTTTTGTATTTCCCCGTTTTCAGGTGAATTTTGGTATTCATGTTCAATCTCTTCCTTGGATACGCTATTGTCTCCCAACTGATTATCGATAAATCGTTGTATACGCAATTCTTGCAATACTAATTCTTCAATCTCCTGTTTAGAGTATTCTTCCGATACATCGATTCCAAACTCGTCAAATAATTCTTGCATACAAACAGTAATTTGATCTTTCTCAGGTTCCCATCTAGAAATACTTCTATCCTCATTCATTTTTTGTGAAATAAGCTCATGTTCAATGACTGATTCAAGGGCACAATAATAACTCTCAAGAAGGTCTGATGAAGACATTTCAGAAGGTATGATACCCAACTTCATGTCGTTAATCAGCTCAATATTTAAATAGTTTAAACTTATTTCAAAGTCGTTAACTCTCGCTACGATGGGCGGTAGTTCAATTTTATCATTGTCTGTCAACATCAAAAAATCCGTAATAACTACATGATCTCTACTAATACTTTGGCCGGTATTATTCTTTTTATTTAACACGAATCATCACCATTTTCATTCAATTTTTTAATTGCAGTTTCTATTTTTACAAACGACTTTTTAGCTCCAGGAATATTTCCTTTAATTAACAACAAGTTTCGTTCACTATCAACCTTTATAATTGTAAGATTTTGAATAGTGGTCTGTTTTCCACCCATACGTCCGGGCATTTTTTTTCCTTTGGCCACTTTCATGCCATCATTTTTAGCGATAACACCTATGGAACCAGGAGCTCGATGGAATCTTGAACCGTGAGATGCAGGACCTCCACTATGTCCATGTCTTTTAATGACACCTTGAAATCCTTTTCCTTTAGATATAGCAGTAACATCTATTATGTCACCTTCTTGAAATATATCTGCACTAATACGTTTTCCAACTTCTAATGATGCTCCACGAATTTCTTTAACAAATCTTTTAGGATTGGTATTTGCCTTTTGACTTCTTCCAATTTCAGCTTTGTTTGGATTTTTCTTATCAGAAAATCCAATTTGAATTGCATCGTATCCGTCACTTTCCAACGTTTTCTTCTGTAACACAACATTCTCTTCCACTTCAACAACTGTCACAACTATAGGATCTCCACTATCACTAAACACTTGAGTCATGCCTATTTTTCTTCCTAAGATTCCTTTTATCATAAATATCCTCCTAATAATTTTGATGTATTGTTAGTAATAAACTATTAGGGGACTTCCCACGTTCTAAACATTACTCTCACCCTTATTTATTGGTTATTGTTTTTTTGATAGTTTCCATACAATTGACCACAAGCAGCATCTATATCAATGCCAAATTGACTTCTAATGGTAACATTAATCCCTGCTGACTTTAATTCTTTATAGAAGTTTACAACATGATTCTCATTTACTTCTTCAAACCTTATAGGTGAACTAACAGTTGGGTTATATCTAATGATGTTTACATGGAACAAGTTCCCTCTCTTATATCTACCTCTTAAAAGGTTTACTACTTCTTTTGCATGTTTAATAGAATCATTAACTCCTGGCAACATAATATAAGCAATATAAACTTTTCTTGAGGTCACACGTATATGCTCATCAAGTGTGTCCATTACATCCAATAATGGATAGCGCTCATTTATTGGCATTAGCTTGCTTCGCTGTTCATTAAAAGGAGAATGTAATGAAAACGTCAGATTGACCTGCGGATAGTTTTGGGTCATTTTTTTAATGCCTGGAATAATACCTATAGTCGAAATAGATAACCTGCGAGGACTTAACGCAAACAGCTCCGGATTTGTAAGTACATTTAAAGCATCAAAAACTTGTACATTAGCTAATGCTTCTCCCATTCCCATAAAAGAAATACTATCAATTGAATGTCCTTTTAAGTGAAAATACAAAATTTGGTCTGTAATTTCATCTGACGTTAAGTTGCGTTTTAAACCTATATCTCCAGTTGCACAAAATTGACAACCAAAATTACAACCACACTGTGAGGATATACAAAATGACTCCCAACCAGCTTTATATTTCATATTTACCGTTTCTATTTTTTCATTTCCTGAAATTCCAAATAAAACTTTTGTAACTTGTTCAGAATGTTGTGCTTGTAATGCAGTAAGGTTTAAAATCGATTCGCCAAACTCCTGTATTAACATTTTCCTTAGGGATTTAGGTAGAACCGTTATGTCTTCGAAATTATTTATTCTCCCTTGGAATATAGCATTTGTGATTTGATTCATTCTAAAATTAGGAAATCCATTCTGCTTCAAGAACTCTTGAATTCTTATATATTTGTTTTTTTGTTGCATGTTTTCTCATCCTTCCATAAAACTCTCGTTTGTTGAGTAGATAGAAGGGAGTTATTATCTAGCCTTTTTAGGGCACAAAAAAACACCGACATAATTATCGGTGTTACGCTTAAATAAAATTACGCACAAACAAATCAATTTCGCCTTGGCGTAATTGCGTCTGGATTTTGAATTGTGCGAGCACAATTCAAAATCCGTGGCATCCACCAGAGGCATTGGCCAACGTGATGTTGGTCACTCAGTCGTTACCACAGGACGTGGCGTTTTTAGACTGAGTTCCTCTATTTCAGTAGGTGTTTGGACACTCACTGAAAAAGTAATCAACATCGCATTCAGCTGCTGAATGAAGATAAAACAAGGACATTATGTCATTGTTTTATAGTTTATTTGCCGTAGAGAAAAAGCTCCGATAACTGTTATTGTATGGGTATTTGGCTTAAAAAAGGACAGACTACTCCCTTTGTGCGCCAAACGATTTCCAACTTTTGCAGTTTTACCAAACAAAATTCTAAAAACAGTTATCATTGCTTTCACCTCTTTCTTGTCAATATTAGTATTAAGTACCATATCATAAACATTCCCCTATGTAAAGTATCAATTATGCCTCAGCATAATTGCGTCAGGAATCGATTTTGTGCTTAGGCCTGCAGATGTTTTTTGTGCGAAAGCGTAGCGACAGCAACATGGTTTTGTCTGTGCGAAAGCGTAGCGACAGCAACAACATGATGCAGGTCAGTTAGCAACCTGCTTCATTTGTTAAATCGTGTAGGAGGGGGGTGTCTAACCCCTGACCTCATCTTACTTTGAATCTCTTCCAAATGTTGTTTAGTAGCCATTATTAGTTAAGTACAGAATAAAATTTCAGCTAAGTGAAAGGTGGTTTCATAGGTTTATTAAAACAACTTTCCCTTTACTTCCGTTTGAGGATTCTTCTATACCTCATTAATGATAAGTTCCGGAAAATGTGCACAAAACTCCCATTATATTGTTATCACTTTTCCTCGGTCTGGCAAAGACACGATTCTATAGAGTTTTTCATATGATTAACGAGTGCTGTCACCTCAAAATCCAGTCCTTCCCACTTATCAACATATTCTCCTCGATACGCTTTTCTGGCTAAGTTGAGTATAGAAGAATATTCTTTGGGCAACCGTGGTGAAGCCCATTTTGCAGCCACATCTTTTGGAGAAATTTCACCGATAGACACTGTCTGCCACATTCGAGCTAGGGTTAAAATTACATTACGCTCATCCCCTTTGATACCCTCAATCAATCCAGGCGAAGACTCCTTAATCGCTCTTCGAATATCGGTCATCGGGACGGGGTCAAGTATATCTGAAGCATCAGGACCAAATAGAGAAATGCTATTCTTTCTCACTTGTGCTAAAACAATAGCCAAATCTGGGTCATAGATTGGTTCCTGGATTTTTCCTTTCTCAAACTCACTTCTGAGCCACTCACCATAGATAAATTCATTTTTTGGTGGATATAGCCAAGGTACAACATCGCTAAGGTTTATAACCGTAACTTCAAGTGGTCTCACAAAATCTGCATTCCCTATTTTTCCAGATATAAGCATTAGTCTGTCTGTTAGTTTTTTTCGTGTTACTTCAGTTAAACTATCATTCACAACCACTAGGACATCTACATCACTGTTTATGCGTAAGCCACCATTTACTGCAGAACCAAAAAGATATACCCCTACGATCGAACTTCCAAGCAACTCCTCTAAGATTTTTAATGCTTGTATCGCTTGTTTAGGTATTTTTTCGTTACGTAAATTGCTCATCAACAACAAACTCCTCTCTTCTGATTTTGTTCGCCTAATGTACGTTTAATATTGGTTTCATTGGTATACATTAAATGACCGATTTCTGAACAAAAGAAACACTTTATACAGACCATTTCATCAAACTTTAACATAAATTATCGTACTTTTTTTCAAATGATCGAATAAAAAGAAACGGATTTGGAAATTATGTATCTTCCAAATCCGTTTTTTACTTAATAAAAAGATATTTTTCCGGTAATTATCTTTCATGATTTCATTTCGTTGTAGCTGCTTGAATTTCAAAGAATGCCCAATGCTCACTTGGAATATCCTTAAAGATTTGTTCTGTTTCCTCAGTTGGTATTGGACGATTAAAAATTCGATTTAGTACCTTTACTGCCTGTGCACGTGTTAGTTTCTCTTCAGGTCTAAATTGACCATTACCTGAGCCAACCATTATACCTATCGCGCTTATGTGATTGATTTCCTTTGCTGCCCAATGTGTGGACGCCACATCACTATACGTTTTGCCACTTGCCTTCATTTCACAATATGGGGAAGCTGTAGCCCCCTCTACACATTGCTTCTCAATCCACCTTACAGCAATGACCGCCATTTCGGCTCTAGTAATCATGTCATTCGGAACAAATGAACGATCTTGGCGTCCTTGCATGATTCCTTGCGTACGTATATACTCAATGTCATTTCTTGCCCAAGAATTAGCTGTATCTGCATAAAATAAATTAGATGCTTCTGGTACATGATTGTCACTTAGGTTTCTTGCCAACATTGCTGCCATTTGCGCACGAGTGACATCTGCATTCGGACGGAAAGTGCCATCTGTATAGCCTTGAATATATGAGGCAAATGTTCTGTTTACCTCTATTGGTTCTCTTTCGGGTTGTTCTTCTTCCTGCTCTTGTTCTACATATAGTAAAGAAAAAGTAGAAAAGTGCTGTACATCAAAGACAATACCTGTTTGCCCTTTAGTAAATTCTACAAAACGCCCACGTAATAATTCGGCTGATCCATTACTATACTCTACGTAAACCATCATATTTTCTTGTTGAGCGGATGTTACGTTCGCTGGTAATGGCAACAGCAATGTTACCTGACGATTTTGTAAATTTGTATCAATAGCTAAAGGTTGACCAACGAGCCTTACATTAGCGCCATTACTCTGTTGTGATACTATTTCTGCTTGTTTAGCCTGATCTTCGATAGCTTTCTGCAATAGTGCATCCCTAATCGGTATAATTCGGAAGTAAATATCTTCATTGAAATCATTCATTGAAGCAAAAGGAACATCTATTTTGACAATTCCCATATCTATACCGAAATGTGATTTGCCCTCCGTTAATCGCTTAGCAGCCTCCCTAGCAAGTATCACCTTTGTTTCACTTGCAGGTTGGTCCATATCGGGCATCACAAGTCGAGATCTTTTTTCTTCCTTACTCGCTAATTTCCGAAGAAACTCGTTTGCATTTGCAACTGTAAAGTTTACTGTATCCTGGAAGCTACCGTTACTAAATACACGTGTTAGCACTGTTTGTAGGAGCACCTCGTCTGGCATACTCGGATCTACAACATTTACCTTTAATTGATTACTTGGTGCAACAGAGCCAGGACTTGGGTCAGGTGTTGGAGTAGGACTCGGGGTTGATGACCCTCCATCTCCGGGTACATTGTTTTTTGACCATAAAGCATACAATATCAAATTCTCTTTCCCCATTTGAATAGTTTGCCCAACTTTATAAGTAACACCTTTTCCATCAGCCTTCGTATTCCATCCTACAAATGTAAATCCTGCTTTCATTAAATTACCTGTATTACCCAGAACTGTGATTGTCTCCTGAGTTATATACTGCTTTGCATCTGTAGGTACTTTCCCTCCATCAGCCCCATTACCGTCATACGTAACTGTGTATGTTGGCAGTGCGCTAGTCGTAAAATTCCAAGTAGTGTCATCAGTAATACCCTCATACGCATTACCCGCTAAATCAGTAAAGGCTCCAGCATCAATTTGAATGCTGTAAGAAATATTTTGGGCCAAATCCACTGTAGGATTTATTGTCACAGTTTCATTAGTAATAGAAACATTTGCTTGTGTAACACCAATTGTTTCGACAATTTGGTTATCCGCAGCATTTCGAATGATAATGTTTTTACTAGTTACAGGTAAGATCTTTTCATTAAATGTTAACACGAGATTTTCTGTAGGCTGAACATTAATTGCCTGATGCATTGGGAAATAGGTTGTTATTTCAGGTGCCTTTTTATCAAACACCACAATTGTTCCTGATGAAACCTCTGTTACCTGTAAGCCATCATTCCCCGCTAAATCTTGATAATCAATTGTAAAGCTAATTGGTCCCTCTGAGTCTCCGGGCTTCAGCGTATAGCTTGCTTGCCATGTTTTAGCATCCCCATCACCTTTATCGGTTACATTTGCTGTTTGTCCTAAAATCGTTACATTTGGTGATACAATGTCCTCACTTGACTCAAAATCAATTGTGATAACATCGTCTACTTTAGCAACTGCTGGATTGGCATTAGTTGAAACCATTGTCACCTTCTTTACAGTTGGCTTTATACCATCGACAATGACATAGCTTCCGTCAGTTACGTCAGTTACCTCTGTTGCTGAATTGCCTTGTAAATCTTTAAAGTTAATGGTAAAAGGTGCTGTTCCCTCTAAATCACCATTCGCTATAACATATGTTGCCTGCCAGTTTGTGATGGCTCCCGTTACAGTTGCAGTTTTCCCCGCAATGGTAACTGTTGGTATTTGGATATTTTTATCTGTTTTCATTGTTAATGTGATCGTATCTCCTACCTTAGCCTTTGTAGGATCCAGATTATTCGATTTGATCTTCACCTCTACAGCTAGTGGCAGAGCTTTATCAATCACAAATGTAATGGTTGTCGTATTACCTGCACTATCTGTTACTACCAAAGTATAATTTCCGGATGTACTTACAGTGGCTCCACTTGTGAAGACAGCTCCATTCAAGGTAGCCGTTCCTTCATTAAAGCTAATTGTTACATCAGTGTTGTAAACACCGTTATTTGTAACCCCAATTATGACTGGAGATGTTGTATCTAGCACAATTGTATCTGAGAAAACAATCGATATATTGCCAGCAGAATCCCTTAGTTGCATATATACTGTTTTACTACCTTCCCCATTTGACAACGTCCAATTTTTCGATGATACTTTTGGCTCCCAACTAGACCAAGTAGTACCATCATTCGAAAAGCGCATTTCTATCGCTTCTCCTTCTAAATCAGTTGCTGTCATTGTTAAGGTAACATTAGTAGAACTTGTATAAGCTGCTCCATTATTTATCACAATTGAGCCTGTTGGTGCGTTATTTTTAGTAATCTGGATTGTAAAGTCCTTATCAAACGTATTGCCAGCCTCATCTGTTACTCTTATCGTAATCTTATAACTATTTTTCGTATCGTATTCAAACAGCATATTTGTCTTTAATACATTTCCATCAATCGTAAAGAAGCTTGTATCCCCAGACTGTAATGAATACGTGAATGTTTGTGAGCTTCCTGCATCTGTTGCCGTCAATGTTCCAACAGTTGTACCAAGGGGTTGCTTTTCTTGTACAGTAGTATTATTGAGTTCAATATCAGTAGGAGGTGTGCCATCATAGATTATTTGTAATTCATTTGATGCTTTATTTAATGCACCACCACTATTTGTAACAACCTTTTCAGGAATTTTGATTTTCACAGCTCCATCTGCAATTGGTGATACTAGGGCTGTATATGTGTTACCAATTCCTGCTAAAGATGTAACATTTCCATTTGTAACATCTATATCCGCAACCGTAAAACCTGTCACTGACCCACTGAAAACAATAGCTATAAAAATCGGAATACTATTTGTTGGACTAGGCTTATTTGATGAAATTATCACGTCTGGCCGTGCATTGACGACTAGATTCATCGTATAGACAGTACTAAAATCAATACCATCGCTTACCTTAAATGTAAAAGCTGAAGAAGAGCCATTTTCGGTAATATATTTTAATTCACCTGCATCTAAATCTGCCTTACTAATTGTTGTACCATTTGCAATAGCTTCCCCAGCATCAAATTGCTGATTATCATTGCTATCTAGAAAGAGCTGTCCGCTATTAGGGATTGCATTGATTTGAATCTGTTGCAAAGTATCCCCAGCATCTTCATCAGAAAAAGCGAAGGATGTACTATTAAATGTATACACTTGGCCCTCGTTTACATTTACGGTTCCATTACTAGATATTGGTGGTTTATTTAAGGAAAGGGTTGTTACCTGCTGCATCGTATATGCACTCTTATTGCCATCGGTATCTTTGACAATAACATTAAAATAATAGGTTGTATTGGCAGCAAGACCAATCACAATAAAAGAATTAATATCTTTGGCATAACCGCTTACTAATGGTGTCCCATTCGATTCAATTGCATTAACCGTATCAATATTGTTACTACTAGATTGATAGACCCGATATTCTAAATCCCCTTGAGTTGTTATATCGTCAGATGCTTTAGCCCAGTCCAACTGTACTCCTGATGTAGTAATATTTGAGGAAGTAATAGCACCATTTGTAATTATCGGTGGATTATTATTTGGAATAGTAGGATTATCTATCATAAACTGTGTAAACACCAAATCCCATAATCTTGCCCCCATTACGTCTATTGGTTGAACACTAGCAGTAATCTCAAAAGAATTAATCCCTTCTAAATTAATAGGAACCACATTGATCGTTTCATTCGGTTTACTTCCATATTCAATTGGAGATCCCTTCTGAGTACCTGAAATATCAAATCCTTTGATTTCGATAGTAAATAAATCTTCAACAGGATAAGCATTAGTAGTTTGAAATGTCAAACTTTTTAAATCAAATATGCCATTTGCAAATCCATCTCCAGCAGAAATTCTAATCGATTTTGTTGAAGTTTCATCTAGATTGAAAGAATGACCAACAGGGGGGAGATTACTATACTCAAATGAATTAATGCCATCATTTCCTGTAACACCAGACACTTGAAAACCATTTGTTGCATCACTGATCCAATTTGCTTCTGTTAAATCCTGTATACACTTCGGGAAATTAGATGGATCACAAGCAGCAGCCTCCGCTTTTAAAGGTGACACGAACCCTATTCCTGCCAATTGACTATAAACAATTAACACCAAACACAAAGTTATTGTTAATATCTTTTTTGCCATTCTATATTCTCTCCTTCTTGGTTGTTCACACCCTTCGTTCAATTAATCCTTAACTCTTAGGAGGCCAATCTCCATATAAACAAATAATAAAGCTCAGCCCTAAATATGGTTGCATATTGTTGTGCGGTTGACTTCCACCAGCTACATCAATCGCCAATGGATTCATTTGTTTATTTACTTGTGGCGTATAGACAGGGACAGAGCCTTTCCCTTGTTGTTCCGTCCATATTGCTCCAGTTGGATCATTATTAGTGGTTTGAAGATTGTTACAATTTGCTAGATGATTATGATTAGGCATCTCATTTTCCAACAGTGTTACAGAGGATACACCGCCACTACTGCCTATAATTCTAGGCGTTAATCCTACACCAGTCCCTTGATGAATCGCTGCTCTACCATTTAAATTTGGTAATGCAAACGTTGTTTTTCCATCTCCTCCATATGTGGTACCCAAAATAGCATATAATGCACTATTCGAAGCAATATTTATAAGCTGACCATCGCAAAAAGCCCAGTCTCTTGGTGCAAAGTTACCGCCAAATATTCTGATTTCTCCAATATATGCTTCTGACACTTTCGTCCACCTCCTTTCTTTCCTAGTTTCTTGATGGATAAATTCCAACTAAAGCTATGCAGTAATTTGCCACACTGTAAGGCTGCATATTTTGATGTGGCTGCGAATTTCCCGCTGCTGATAAAGCTTGTATGTTCATTTGTGTATTAAGCTGTGCTGTTTCATAAATGTTTTTAAAAGAGGGGCCCCATACATTTCCAGAAGCCACTTTCAACGTAGCGCTTTCTGAACTAGCGCTGACAATATGTCTATGGGCTGGCATTTCATTTATTGTTAATACATGCGTCTCTTCTCCAGCTTTTTGTCCTAATGTGACACCGTTTCCTACATGAACTGGAACTCTTCCTCTTAAATCAGGTAATGCAAATGTCGTTCTTCCATCACCACCATAAGTTGCTCCCAATATTGAATACAAGGCTTGGTTTGTATTAATTGACAATACTTGCCCATCGCATCGTGCCCATCCTCTCGGAACTATCCCAAAGCCAAACAATCTAATTTCACCTACATATGGTTCACACATTCTTCATACCTCCTATTCCATTGGATACATACCGAAAAGAGCGATAATATAACTAATTGTCAAAAACGGCATTACATTGTTATGAGGAATATTGCCTCCAGCACTTGAAACAATGGCGGCATTCATTGTGCTATTTGGTGGTTGCGTCGAATATTGTATATCTTTTGCCCAAACAGCATTTTCTGGACTAGTTGTTGTGCCTTCAAATGAAGAAGCCTTTACCTGGTGCGTATGTGCCGGGAGCTGCGCTGAGATTAAATTGACAGACTCCACCCCTCCCATTTTACCTATTACAAAGTTAGTACCAGTCGTTGGATTCTGTCCTTGATGAACTACGACTCTACTTTGAAAATTAGGTAATGCAAATGTCGCTTGTCCATCTCCACCATAGGTTGTACCAATTAATGAAAAAAGCATTTCATTTTCTGCAATAGATAATAGCTGACCATTACACAAAGCCCAACCTTCTGGGGCATAGTTACCTGCAAACATTCGAATTTCTCCGACGTATGCTTCCATTAATAACACCATCCTTTAAGAATCTATGACTTTAAAAAATACAATACTGTAAAACAGAAATAATTAGTTGAAAATTTTGAATATTCCGTATAAAATAATTTTATTTACCTAGATATCCAATAATTCATTTTTTAACCAATTCTATTAAACAACAAAATTTTATCCCTTGACATTGACTTATGTATTCGTGTTATATCACTTCCTTAATAGAATTCAATGTTCAGAATGTACATATAAGTGAATAAGTGCTCTTATTTTATTGGGAGGAAATCGCATTTACAAAAAGTGCGAACAAATCACGCTATAAGTGGAAAGCATATTCCATTCAAATTAATTGTACGAAGTGGATGGACTCACTCTTACATCAATCTAAAATAAACATCCTCCTCTACGTGATCTTCAGAGCTTTTCTCTCATTAAGTACATTCCATTTAAAAATACTAAAAAGAGCAACAATATAATACTGACGAATGTTAATACTTAGTGAATTAACATTTAAAAAAATAACACTTACTGATACTTATCTGCAGGAGATTATTGCTTATCATGGTTTAATAGTAAGCTGTTGAAGAATTCCACATCAAACAATACACGAACTGACAACAACCAAATATACAAATAGACCCTCATTACCCAATAAGAGCCATTGTGTTATATTAAACATAACAAAACAACAGAAAGTAGAGGTGTTCAGAATGAAAATTCTCATCATTGGAGGAACTAATTTTATCGGACCATACGTGATTCGCCATCTTCATGCTATGGGCTATCATGATATTACCTTGTTCCATCGAGGCAAGACTGAATTTGACTTGCCTTCCACCGTGAAGCACATATATGGGGACAAAATGCACTTGGAGCAACACAAAGCGGCATTTCAATCCTTATCTCCTGACGTTGTAGTAGATATGATTGCTTACACAGAGAAAGACATCGAGCCTGTATTACATACATTCCGCGGCATTACCAATCGGCTTGTGATGATTAGTAGTCAGGATGTTTATCGCGCCTATGGTGTAGTCCGACAGGCTGACAAAGGACCGTTAGAGCCATTGCCGATTTCGGAAGATTCTGCTGTTAGAAACAATCGTTACCCATACCAAGACCCCACTAAGGATTCCGATGATTGGTGCAATCGTTATGACAAAATCCCTCTAGAAGAGATGGTCATGAACGACCCTTACCTGACCGCAACCGTTGTACGCCTACCCGCAGTTTACGGACCAAACGATCCACAGCATAGACTGTTTCATTATTTCAAATTGAAGCCATTACATCATGGCCGACCAATTATTTTGCTAAATGAAGGTTATGCAAATTGGTTCTGGTCACACGGATATGTGGAGGATGTTGCTTATGGCATTGCATTAGCGATTACGAATAAGCGAGCAGCTGGGCGCCTCTATAACATAGCAGAGCTTCAGACTAGAACGATGCTAGATTTCATTCATGCTATTGGTGACCAGCTGAATTGGCAAGGTAAAATCATCCAAGTTCCATCCGGTCACCTTCCAGATGAACTAGGTATCCCCTTGCGCACAGAACAAAATATCATCGTCGAATCCAAGCGAATTCGTGAGGAACTAGGTTACAGAGAAATTTTCTCCTTTAAAGAAGGATTGAAAAAAACGCTTGATTGGGAACTGGCTCATCTACCAGAGGATATTGGTCATGATGATGACAAAGACGATGCGATACTAAATGAATTACGCAAAGTCGGTGTGATAAGTACCGATCAACCTTCATAAGAAGACGTTGAGATTCTCGAGAAAATGTATTGCCCTCGAGAAAGTAAAAATTCATAGACCTGACGCCTCGCTTTCGGTACAGATAAGCAAAAATAAAGATTGAGTGTTTGCTTACCTCCCTTTAGAGTGATGAAAAGTTGCTATAAAACTCTTCATCGTTCTTTTTTTCAAACAGCATCATTGACAATGCATTAGATTTTTTATAATCATATAAAATTTGTCAAGTAACATAAAATAATGAATGGGGTGTATTGAATGAGGATTATAAAAGTTGTAGATTATAACCATAATTGGAGCAGCGACTATCAGAAAGAGGAACGTTCTGTTAGGGCTATCCTTCAAGAAGAATTGGTGAATAGTTTTCATATTGGAAGCACATCAGTTCCAGGTCTAAAAGCAAAACCCATTATTGATATTTTACTAGTAGTCAATGATATTCACAAATTGGATTCATTTTCTAAGCAATTTCAAGAGATTGGATACGAAGTTAAGGGCGAATTCGGGATAATTGGAAGAAGATATTTCCGTAAAGGTGGCGATCATCGCACATATCAAATTCATGCTTTTCAATATAGCAACATTAAAGAAATAGAAAGACATTTAGCATTTAGAGATTACCTTCGAGTGCATCCCGAAGTTTGCAGGCAGTATGGAGAAATAAAGAGCCAACTTGCCATGCAGCATCCAAATGATATTGATTGCTATTGCGACGGGAAAGACGATTTTGTTAAAAACGTTGAAAAAGATGCTATTAAATGGCATTGGACTGTCCGTTAATATAATGTGGTTGTCCTTTAATGCCCTCTTTACTATATAATAGGGATATAGAATGTTAAGTAAAATAATTTTTTATCAGACAATATCATAGAAAGGGTGTAATGAATGAAAAAAGCAGTGAAAATAGCCTTCTAAATAAAATAATATTTAGGAGGCAAATAATAATGATTTTCAATAAAATTGATCGAAAAAAATGGCATCGACACGAATATTTTGAGCATTATCTTAACCAACAAACAACATTTAGTATGACATCAGAAATAGATATTAGCATTCTGTATAAAAACATTAAAAAATATAATTTTAGGTTTTACCCAACATTCATCTATATGGTGACAAAAGCTGTCAACACTAACATTGCATTTAGAACATGTTTTAATAGTGAAGGTGAATTAGGGTATTGGGAAAAATTAAATCCAAGTTACACGATTTTTAATGAGGAATCAGAGACATTTTCCAGCATTTGGACAGAAACATCGGATAATTTTAAACAGTTCCATCAGAATTACGAAAGTGATTTAAAGAAATATAAAGGTAGGATAAGTTTATTTCCGAAATCCCCTATTCCTGAAAATGTTTTTCACCTATCCATGATTCCATGGAGTTCATTTACTGGTTTTAATCTTAACATTCATAATGGAGGTAATTACCTTTTACCGATTATCACTGCAGGTAAATTTGTGCAGAAGGGAGATGCCACTTATCTTCCTGTTTCTTTACAAATGCACCACGCTGTTTGTGATGGTTATCATGCAGGCTTATTCATGAATTATCTTCAGAATTTTGCCAATGAATCCTATGGTTGGTTATTAGATTGAATATTTTCTACTAAACCTACTTCTTTTGTAGAAAAGCGTTCCAGCTTATTACAGGAACGCTTTTCTAATCTCCCCTTATAAAATTCCTACTTTTAAATTATCTCCCACCACTAACATTCACAATTTCTCCGAGAATATAATTTGAAGCATCGGAAGAAAGGAAGGCAATTACCTCTGCTATTTCTATAGGTGTCGCAGCTCGTTTCATAGGTACAGATGAAGCCATACGCTCAAGTCGATTATCGCCAGGAGCAAATTTATCGTGAAAAGGTGTTTCTACCATTCCAGGTGCTACTCCATTCACGATAATTCCGTATTCAATTAGCTCTCTGGACATTCCAATCGTCATTGTATTTATCGCCCCTTTAGCAGAAGCGTAATGAATACTTTCTCCTGCACCTCCAATACGTGCAGCCGCTGAAGATACATTAATAATTTTTCCGCCTTTTTTCGGAATCATATGTCTTAATACAGCTTGAGAGCATAAGAGAACACTATTTACATTTAATTTGAACGTTTCTTCCCATAGCTCTTCAGTCATATCCATAAATGTACTTTGGCGTATGCCACCACCAGCGTTATTAACTAAAACGTCAATTGTACCAAATGAAGAAATAGCTTGTTCAACCATTGAGTTCACTTCTTCTTTATTCATAATATCAGCTTGAATTGCAATGGCCTCTCCATCTTTTTCTTGAATACGTTGGACGGCTTCCATAGCACCCTTCACATTTGAATTATAATTAATAATTACTTTAGCCCCTTTAGATGCCATCAACTCGTCGGTAGCAAGCCCAATACCTGAGCTTGCGCCTGTGATGAGAATAACCTTTCCTGATAAGTTATGCATAGCTTCTCCCCTAACAAAATGTTTTTACTAGTAATTCTACATTTTACATCGTTAAACCTTGCGAAGGAGATTTTTATATATGAGAAAATGAGTCTTTTGTTACATTACTAGTTAGCTTAACTCAGTGTCCAGAAGCTCCTGCTAGTGCAACTAAAACATCTATTTTTCCTTGCGTTTTTACTCGTGTGGAAGGTTCTGTCGAATCAACTAATTGAGCATATATGATTATTTAACTGTTAAAGGTATCGTTTCTGATTGATTATCCCATGTTATTGTTATTTCAATTTCTGAATTTTCCGTTTCATGTGTACATCCAATAGGTAACACAAAAACACCATGTTCATCTAATGGCGCAACACCTGATGCTTTATCATAGGAATACTCTATTTTTTTCGGAATAGGTTCATTTCCAATAAATTTTATAGTCCCACTGGTTGGTTGGCAACTATCACCTTTCTCAACTTCATAATGTACACTCCAATTATTACTTTCTCCCGAAAATATAAAAGTTTCTCCATCACAACCTGATAAAAGTAATAGGATGAGAAAAATCAACCAAAGTCTTACTCTTTTAAAATTCATATAATTTCTCCCTCCGAATTTTTTTAGCAGCAGGCTCATTTCTCTTGTTGTTTTATGTTTTTGACCAACATTTTTAAGCTTTTCTAGACCAAATGACAACCGGGATAAGTACTAATGATAAAAGACCTCCAGCTAAAGATAGTATTGCATAGCTTGCATTAGCCACTACCATTCCAGAGAGAGCGCCCCCAGAAGCTCCTGCTAGTGCAACTAAAACATCTATTTTCCCTTGCGTTTTTGCTCTAGTAGAAGGTTCAGTCGAATCTACTATTTGTGCAGTACCACTTATTAAACCAAAGTTCCAGCCCAATCCTAGTAAAGATAGAGCAACAATTAATAGAACCATAGAATCACTTGGTGCGAATGCCGCTAATAAACCGGCAAATAACAAAGTCACTCCCGAAGCAATACTCATGGCCGTTCGTCCGATTTTATCAACAAGAATACCTGTTACGAGCGACGGAAGATACATGGAACCGACATGAAATCCTATAACAATTCCAACCTCCGATAAACCATGACCATGATGTTTCATATGTACTGGTGTCATCGTCATTATAGCAACCATTACAATTTGAGTAAGAACCATAACCGTTGCACCAACTGTAAGACCTCTTTTATTGATTGCTTTATTAGAGGATTCTGTCTTATTCTCTTGTTCATATTTTTGTCTTTGAGCTTCTACCCTTTTGGCAATTTCTAATGGATCAGGACGCAACATAATAAATAGGACAAGACCAGCTAGGATAAATGCTGTTGCTGATAAGATAAATGGGCCTGCAAGCGCGGGAACACCAATAGAAACGGCAAATTTCCCCATAAGTTCTACTAAATTTGGACCTGCAACTGCTCCGAATGTTGTCATAACCATTGTCGTGCTAATAGCCGTTGCTCGTTGTTTATTATTGGCTAAATCTGTCCCTGCATATCGTGCCTGTAAATTTGTCGCAGTCCCTGCCCCATAGACTAATAGAGAAACGAATAATAAAATGACACTATTCATCATCGCCGCAATGACTACACCAATTGCACCAAGTCCACCAACAATAAAGCCTGTCGATAAACCTGTGCGACGCCCATAACGTTGTGACAGTTTCCCTACGATTAAAGCTGCCCCTGCTGAACCTAATGTAAATAAAGCAGAAGGTACTCCCGAATAAGCATCCGTTCCTAGCATTTGTTGGGCTAACAGAGCACCAACCGTAATACCTGCCGCAAGCCCTGCCCCACCAAAAATTTGTGAGAGACTGACAACGATTAACACACGTTTATACAAATTCTTTAGCTTTTCGGGTGAATCTATATAACTCTCAATGGATTCTTGTGCTTTTCCATGCATTTTTCAAACACACCCTCTTTCTCTCTCAATGATTAAAACGTTACCATTTTATCTACCCATTCGACAACTTTAACAAATCATCCATAGTAGAA
This sequence comes from Lysinibacillus sp. NPDC097231, assembly GCF_044761885.1. Classification (NCBI taxonomy): domain Bacteria; kingdom Bacillati; phylum Bacillota; class Bacilli; order Caryophanales; family Bacillaceae; genus Lysinibacillus; species Lysinibacillus sp. NPDC097231. The sequence continues at coordinate 72,234 of NZ_JBIWDH010000020.1, forward strand.
ATTGGACATGAAGTTGTTTTATCTAGTAATCTTGATTTTAAACATGTTCCACAAGCTAAAAGCTCACCTGTCAGTTCTTCAAATTTATTCATTTCATCCTTAACTTTATACCATGGATGCTCGATGTTTTCACATTCAACGGGCTTCACTCATTAATGCAGCGTTCGCAAACCTAAATGCATGCCACGCTTTCTCCAGCTCTTTTGTCTCCAAAATGATGCCGAGCCTACTTTCATATTAATTCCCCCTCAAATGTAATTCACTTGTTTTTAATCCCACAATAAACCAGCATCTTGGTTTACCCTTACATCTGTCTTCAGAGTTCGGAACCTTACACCCTATAATTCATGTGCATGCCAGGTGCACAAATGTAGCACCGACAGTAAATGAAGTCGGTGCTACAAGTAATAAAACTATTTTTCTTTGAACACGCTAAACAGCTGTTTTTACTCCAAATCCGATTAACATTAAACCAGTAGACTTTTGAAAGATTATTTGGAACTTAGGTTTATTCAGCCACTTCTTCAGATGATCTATTAGATAAATCAAAATCATAAACCATCCCACTGCTATTATAGTGAGTATTAATCCTAACACGATTAATTGTTGATTTGTATTTCCATTAAGATCAATAAATTGTGGCATAAAAGTTATGTAAACCAAGATCGTCTTTGGGTTAAGGATATTACTAATGGCTCCTTGTAAATAGGACTCTTTATTATATTGGTGCGCTGACTTGTGAGGGTGCTGGCATTCTACTTGAACGGATTCTAACGAGAGTGTACTTTTCGAAAAAAATGATCTTACGCCTAAGTAAAGTAAATAGGCAGCTCCCATATACTTAATGGTATTAAAAAGAAATAGGGACTGGGCAATGACAACTGACAAACCGAAAACAGCAATAATGGTCCAAAAAGTAAGACACGTTGCCATGCCAAGTATCGTATAACGTCCAGCTTTTGATCCGTGGCTAAGCGTATTCTTCATAATAAGTACTGTATCTGTACCGGGCAACATAGACATCATAAGGGCCATTAAGATATACGCTAATAAGTTTTCCATCATGAACCTCCTTCATTTTCAAAAATCCTCATATATTGTTTTGGTGTTAACCCAACCTGTCTTTTAAAGAATTTAGTCAAATGGCTTTGATCACTAAATCCTGTTAAGAAAGTTACTTCAATGGGCCTTATCCCTTGTTCCAAAAGCTTTTTGGCATGATTTACTCGAATTGTTTCCAAGTAGCTGTTAGGGGAGATGCCCATTTTTTGTGTGAAAGTTCTTAGTAAGTGGTATTTGCTCCATCCTGAGAAAGCACTTAAATCATTAAGCGTAATCGTCTTCGTATAATTCTCCTCTAAATAGGTACACACCGCTTTAATTTCATGAGTGCTTTCAGAAACTGGTAAAGGTGTTTCTAGGTCAGAATAATTCTGAATAAGCTCTTCCAATAAGTATAAAAAGAGTTCTTCCTTTTTAAGCTCACTCTCATCCTGTGAGATTTTCAAATGCAGTTCTCTTAAATTGTCTATAAGCTCGCTATGATATAAAACATTTTGGTTGAAACACGGGAGGCATTCGTTGCCATTGATTTCTAAAACCATCTTTTTCATTATTTCTGGTGTTACATTGATGCACCGATAATCTAATGTTTTACCATCTATTTGCTCACAACTGTGCGTATCATAAGGGTTAAATAATAATAAAGCTCCGGGATTAATTATGTACTCTTCACCTTTACAAACTAAAGAACGTTGACCTTCTTCAATAAATCCAATCACATAATATTCATGAAAGTGAGAAGGAAACTTTTGCATGATTCCTTTAAATCGATAAGCTTCGATGTTTAGTTCAGAATCAAGATAAACCGTTCGAATTTCATTTAACATTCCGATCCCCCCTCGTAATGACAATTTTAGAATATCATTTATGATAAAGCTTTTCTTGTATGATATTGCGCTTATACACCCCTTGAAAAGATTCTTTTGGTTCAAACTTCCCTAAGTACCGAACCCAATAAATGAATCTCTTTTGTTCTATTTTTTATTTAATCAATACCTTGAAGATTTTATCCTTTAACAATTAGAGGTACATCGTTATTTCCACATAAAAATGTCTACTTTCCCTAAGAAGCAGACATTATTTATACTAATCAATTAATAATACTTTGTTTGAGATATGTATATCTGTATCTTCTATATGACTGAGGGAAACGGCTTCATTTCAATCCGGGCAACTCCTTAAAGACATTGTTTACTTTGTAACTAATCCAAGTGTTGTTGTTTAGTTACCATATTACAAAGAGTAATAAAATTCTTCTGCTGTGGCATTTTAGTAGTCTTTTGCCTGAAACCCAATGTCTTACCATTGAATGATTAATCCTAATTCTTTCGCTACTGTTTTATAATTAATCCCCTCTTGTGATTTGAATTCGTAAAGTTATTTAATTTTAATCAAAAAGATAAGAGCCTTACTACAAATTATAAGTAGCATAGCTCTTTGAAGTTGTTTCAATTTAGATTCATTTAATTTATATCCTTAAAAAATGAATAATAAATTGTTATTTTTCTTATTCAATAAACGCCTCCGTTTGTTGAAGTAGATTACCATCTCTTTAACTGTTCGATATTGAATAATTTTCAAATTATTCAATGATAAAGGGCTATTTATATAGAGAATCTCTTTACCTGTTAATGATAATTATTCCTAATAACAAATCTATTGAGATTAAGTGACATTCATACTTTCTAAGATTTGTACAACTTCTTCAGTTGGAATTTTCATATCATCATTTATCCATTTTCGAATTACTTCAATGATTCCTCCTGTCGAATAAGTGAAAAAATATTCTAAATGAGTCTCATTAGCATTTGGTAACTGTTTTTTTATTTCTGCAATTGCTATATCATGTGCAGAATTCAAAACTGTATTTAGTACACGAGAGCCATTTTTTTCATTAAAAATGATTTTACAGAGATCCTTATTTATAAGTATCAATTTCAAAAGTTCATTTAGTATATTTTGTTCTCCTGAAATATTAATTGTACTCATCATTTTCTCTATCAATTCTTCTTCAATACTTCTCATTAAATCAAAGGGATCATTATAATAAGAATAAAAAGTTCCGCGATTAATATCTGCCATTTTGCAAATATCCGTAACTGTAATTTTATTTAAGTTTTTTTCTTGTAGCAGCAGTAAAAAAGCCTCTATAATTACCTTTTTACTATACAGTGTTCTTCGGTTTCCTGGTGTACCAACCACGTTTTTCCCCTCCCTTAGTAACCAATTCACTTTAATATGTTTTTAAATGGACAAAAAATTAATAAATGATTATTTAATAACACCTGTTTTTATTTTGCTTATTGTTACCTTCAATTAGCCTTAATATACTATGTCTATGCCATTAAATCAACAAGGTGTTTAATTAATAACTTTTTGTTTAAGCAATAACTAGTTGTTTTAATGTGTTGTATGTAAAATTAGGATGGAAGGAAGCTGTTAATGGCAAAGTATCTTTATAAATTAGGAAAATTGGCGGCAAACAATAGTAAAAAAATAATTGGAGGCTCAATATTAATTCTCTTTGTGATAGCAATTATTGCAATGAACCTGGGGTCAAATTTCTCTGAGGACATGTCTATACCTGGATCAGAATCAGAAAAAGCCCTTCACCTCATTAAAAAGGAATTCCCCTCTAATACAAGTCAAGTACAGTTAGTATTTAATGCACCTGAAAATAAAACCCTAGATTCTGAAGAGATTAATAATGTAATTACGGATACATTGAAAGTGATAAAAGAAAAAGATAGTTATATTGTTTCTGTAGCAAGCCCATTAGAGTTAGGGAATATAAATAAAGATAAGAATATTGGTTATGCAATTGTTACTTATAATGTAGCAGCAGACAAGGTATCGGAAAAATCAAAGAAAAATATTATAGAAAACATCGAAAATATACGTGATGCTGGCATTCAAACAGAACTTTCTGGTGATGTTTCATTTTCTGAAATGGAAATTGGAGGAATAACAGAAGTAATTGGGGTAATTGTTGCTTTCGTTATATTGGCAATTACTTTTATTTCCTTATTAGCGGCTGGATTGCCAATTATTACGGCGGTTATTGGACTAGCTACAGGAATTTTTTTAATTATGATTGGAACAAATTATTTGGATATTACCTCAGTTTCAATAACGTTAGCAGCAATGTTGGGACTGGCAGTAGGCATTGATTATGCTCTCTTTATTATGACTCGTTTTAGACAACAAAGGAAAGAAGGATATTCTGTCCAAGAGTCTGTAGCAATTGCAAATGGAACAGCCGGTAGTGCTGTAGTGTTTGCTGGTATAACAGTCATCATTGCGCTCTTAGGTTTATCTGTTGCAAAAATACCATTTTTAACAATGATGGGTCTATCTGCTGCCCTTTGCGTATTATTCGCAATATTTATTGCAATAATTGTGGTTCCAGCTTTTTTAGGTCTGATGGGACATAAAGTGGGACCAGATAGAAAGAATAGTTTTTTAAGCAAAATTATTAAACGTGATAAAAAACAAACCACTTCCGATAGATGGGGAAATTTCGTAGCAAAACGCCCGCGGGAGGTGGCAATTATTGGAATTACACTTCTATCTATAATTGCTATCCCTATTTTCCATATGGAACTCGCATTACCAGATAACGGTTCGAAAAGTGAAGAGACAACAGAAAGAAGAGCATATGACTTACTTACCAAAGCTTATGGCCCTGGCCATCTTTCAACATTAATTGTAGCTGCTAAAACCTCAAGCGAAACAACCAATCTACAAGTAGCATTAAGTGATACTATAGAAGAGCTAAGTGGGTTATCAAATGTAAAAAATGTTAGTCCGGCAATTCCTGGACCTTCAGGAGAATTGTATCTTATTTCTATAACTCCAGATACAGGAGCTGCCGATTCAGAAACAAAAGATCTTGTAAACGATATTCGAGAAAAAGCAAAGACCTTGGAAAAATCGGAACATATAAAATTAATGGTTACAGGTACTACGGCAGTAAACATTGATATATCACAAAAACTGAGTGATGCATTGCCAATATTCGCTTTATTAATTATTGGATTTTCATTCATCTTATTAGTACTAGTATTCAGGTCTATTCTAGTTCCATTAAAAGCAGTACTAGGATTCTTACTATCTTTAGGTGCAACATTAGGATTTACTGTATTTGTTATTCAAGATGGAAATTTAATTGATTTATTTGGATTTCCCGTTGCTAATCCTGTATTAAGCTTCTTACCAGTCATTGTGATTGGAATTTTATTTGGGTTAGCAATGGACTATGAAGTTTTTCTAGTTAGTAGAATGCGTGAAGTATTTACACATTCCAAGGATGCACGTAAAGCTGTTTTAACAGGTATAAAAGATAGTGGTGGAGTAGTAACAGCTGCAGGGTTGATAATGATTTCAGTATTTACTGGATTCATGTTAGCTCCAGATCCAATAATTAAAGCAATGGGCTTTTCACTCACATTTGGCGTTATATTTGATGCTTTTGTAGTAAGAATGGCTATTGTACCAGCAGTGATGATCTTAATGGGAAAAGCTTCTTGGTACTTGCCAAAGTGGTTAGATAAATTACTACCAAATTTAGATATTGAGGGAGAATCATTTATGAAAGAAATAGAAGAAAAAAGGAAGAAGAAATAAAAAAATGTTAATTTCGAGTAATGCATAAATAATTTTAACTAATGGGACTGAAGGAAGTTGATTCTTATTATTCTTCAGTCCTTTTTCTACAACGGCTAATGGGCGCTCTAATGCAACAGGAAATACAAAAATGATCTTAATTTTTTATAAAAAAGTTCTTCAGTCGTATTAAATAAAATCATTAAACAATCTTTTGTAAGATATGGATGTAACCATATGTTTGAAAGAGAGGATGTTAATATCTAAACCCTTAAAGCCATTGGTTACTCCGAAACATTTCCGAATGTTGTCATAACCATCGTCGTACTGATAGCCGTTGCTTATTGTTTATTTTTTATGATACAAAAAGTAGATTTACACCAATATTCATGGCGTAAATCTACTTTTTCAGTGCCCTCGTGCTTAAGGGGTTTATAGCTTAATTTGCTTTTCTTCCTACAGCTATAATATAGGCTGGATCATGAATACCTATGCCTTTAGTAACCCAAAAGGATTGTCCAATATTAATTTCAGGTATCTTTTTATTTCCAGGTCGTGTATATGAGTCTACTGAAAAACCACCTGAATTGAATTGAACTAGTGGCTGAATATCTGTTTTACCGTGTGCCACAGTGTTGCCTGTCATATTTTGTGCCTTGATGCTAATACTAGAATTCTGGACTTTAAACGCACTTAGGTGGAAAGCCTCATCAAGATAACCAGCCGTAAAATCATTACCAGCAAAACTTTCAAATGGTTCTCCTACTACAACGCGCTTATCTGTTATATGGAGCAAATTTACATCATTTCTCCATTTGTACTCGATATCTGTATTATCTAAAAATAAACGAAGTGGTAAAAACATTGCTCCATTTTTTAACACAGGAACCGTATCCATCGTTATTTCTTTTTGATTAACATAGGCTGTTTTGGCGTTAATTGTTAACTCAAAGGTCTGGTTTAAAAGTTTAACAGTAGCAGTTTTCGTTTGATGGTTATAAGAAACCTCACCACCCATTAAATCCTGTATAGTACGCAGAGGCACTAACAAGCGTCCTTGCTGATCAAGAAACGGCTCGCTTGGTCGTGTATAGAGAATAAAATATTTATCCATTTTTAAATAAATCGGTGTTTCTTTAGCTGGTAACGATGAAGCATTGGCCTTAAAACCTTGTGGAGCGACTATTAACAAAATCAAAGCAAATAGAGATAACAGTATTAATTTGAATTTAGTATGCATAATATACACCTCTTCTATTTATTAATATTTGTTCCAGTAAAATTATTTTTACCTAATGTACTTGCACTAGTAAAAATCTCAAATGCTCTAGCAGATCCTCCATATTGGATTACTCATACTTAAAGGAGCAATAACGTTTGAGTTTAGAGTAATGTTAGTATCTGGTTTTCCTATTTTTCTTAGATTCTTTTAAAAGTAAAATTTTAACCTCATCAATTTCAAATAGGATCGTATCACCATAGATAAAAACTTAATAATGAAGGTAAAACTGTCAAAATGGAATACAGATTTGACAGTTCATTTTGTTTATTTTTAATGTGCATGCATAACAACATTCTTTTTCTTTGAGTATAGTAAAAATGTAAAAGTTAAGCTTAAGCTAATAATCCCAAAAACTAGTCCCATTCCACTTAAACCGATTAAATCTAGCATCATCCCTGTTGACAATAAAACGACCTGAAAGACAACAGAATCTATCATATTACGGAATGAAAAAAACCGTCCATGGAAATCCTTTGGTACTTGCTTTTGAAAAATCACCATTGTAGTTGGGAAAAAGCAACCTACTGAAAAACCAAAAACGCCAAATGCCATTAACGCAAAGAATTTAATATCTGACAATAGTAGCATAAGCTCCATCGAACCAATGATAAAAGCTAGTGTAAAGAGTAGTTTTCCCAGTTGAACGCGTTCAGCAATCATTTTTAAACCTGCTGCACCTAACATGAAACCAATGCCTTCCACTGTATACAGTAATCCTGAGATGGTCGTAGACTGATGAATCTCAGAAATTTTCATAATCACTAAATTAAAAGAACCTAAAAATAATGTTGGAATTAACATTAAAACGAGAGTCATGATTACAACAGGATGTTCCTTCACCATTGGTAAAACCTCTTTAAAATTCCCCTTTTCCTTTTTCGTTAAAGACTGATTAGTCGATTCATCTAATTGTAGGAAGCTCGTAATGACTAACATAATAATATAGACGATAAATGAAATGATGTATAACCATTTCAGCTCAAAGAAACTTAACATGAATCCTGCAGCTGCAGTACCAATAATCCTTGAAATCGTTCGCGCATTCATTTGCCAAGCATTTAATGTCATTAAATCATTATCCTTAACAATCATTGGAATGATAGATTGTAGTGCAGGCATATAAAAAGCCGCAGCAATTTGTAATGTGATTAAAAATAGAATCATCCAAATAACCGAGTTCGTATATAATGCCATAAACATAAATAAGACACTGACTATTCTCCCTAAACTTGCCTGCTGGACAACTGTTTTTTTCTTCGACTGGTCAATAATACGGCCTGCCAACGGACCTACTACTAAACCTGCTAATATCCCACAAGAAATAATTAATGACTTGTGAAAATCAGAGGGAACAACCTCTTGCATAAATGCTAAATTCCCTATAATCCCAGCCCACAAGCCAAGGCCAACGACAAATTCACCTAATAAAATAATCCATACATTCCGATTACGCCACATGCTGTATCTCCTTGTTGTTTCATATTCAATTAATAACATCCATAGTAACAAAATTGTAAATATTCGTACATACTAATATTACAATTTTTTGGCTCATCACCAAAATCTGGGGATGACAAAATCAATGACCTGTTTCCAAACGTAAACGGAGGAAAAGATGGGCATCATTTCGGTAGCCAAAACCA